>JBOFKH010000238.1:0-2863 GCA_051657225.1 Alphaproteobacteria bacterium | reverse complement strand
AAAACAGGGGGAGGTTTTGTGCCATCCTGAATTGCCTGTTCCCTCTCCTGGCCATGCGACGGTCACGTTTACGCCGCAACAAACCGACGTGCTCCGTGAGATGCTCCTTTGGATCAAGGCACCCTCTCCCAAACCCATTTTATTGGAAGGTCTTACAGGCTCGGGGAAAACGGAGGTATATTTCGAGGCAATCCAAGCGGTTTTAGAACAAGGTAAGCAGGTCTTGGTGTTGTTGCCAGAAATCGCCCTCACCACCCAGTGGCTTTCCCGATTTGAGGCACGATTTGGGGTGCCTCCAGCTGTCTGGCATGCGGATGTGTCTCCTTCTAAGCGTATGCAAACCTGGCGAGCTATTCTACAGAAAAAAGCGTGGGTTGTGGTAGGTGCGCGCTCAGCCCTCTTTTTGCCTTACGCAGATCTGGGTTTAATTGTGGTGGATGAAGAGCATGATAGCTCTTACAAACAAGAGGAAGGTGTCATTTATCAGGGGCGGGATATGGCAGTTGTGCGGGGGGCCTTGGGAAAGATTCCTGTTGTTTTGGCCTCGGCAACACCTTCCCTAGAAACCCTCTGGAATGTCAAACAGGGGCGTTATCAGCATGTCAAGCTGGGCCAGCGCTATCAAGCGGCCCTTCCTTCTTTGACGCTTATTGATTTACGCCCCCAAAAAGGAACAGAAACGCCTAAGCAAAAAGCGTCTTGGATTTCTCCACCTTTACAACAGCACCTGCGACAGACCCTCTCCAGGGGAGAACAAAGCTTGCTCTTTTTGAATCGGCGTGGCTATGCGCCGCTGATGTTATGCAAAGGCTGCGGCTTTCGGTTTACGTGTAACAGCTGTCAAACCTTTCTGGTTGTGCATCGCCAAGATACTAAGCTGGCCTGCCATCATTGTGGCCACCAGCGCCTCTTTCCAACAGCTTGCCCATCATGCCAAGAAACCGATAGCTTTTTAACTTGTGGTCCTGGTGTTGAGCAACTCGAAGAAGAAGTGAAAGCCTTGCTTCCCCAAGCACGCACCACGGTGATGAGTCGAGATACCCTCACCTCCGTTCGGGCGATGGAGCAGCTGATGGAAGCGATGGAGTCCCAAACCATCGACATCCTCATCGGCACCCAGTTAGTTGTGAAGGGACATCACTTCCCCAACCTCACCTGTGTGGGGATTGTTGATGGCGATCTCAGCCTCTATGGAAGTGATCCCCGGGCTTGTGAACGCACCTACCAGCTTCTCTCCCAGGTGGCGGGACGCGCGGGGAGGGCTGCTAAATCAGGCTATGTTTTCCTGCAAACTTATGATCCCCAGCATCCTGCCTTGCAAGCGTTGGAAAAAGGAGAGGCGGACGCCTTTTTGAACCAAGAGCTTCAGGTTCGCAAGGAACATCATCTGCCCCCCTATTACCGCCTTGCGGCTTTGATCCTTTCAGGAGAATCCCCCCGCCAAGTAGAAGATATGAGCCACCTGGTACGCAGAAAGGTCCCGCCTCATTCGCCAGAACTTGAGGTGCTGGGGCCTGTGCTGGCACCACTCAGCCGCTTGCGGGGAAAAACGAGGTGGCGCTTGCTTGTCAAAGCTCCCAAAGCCTATCCTCTTCAGGTATTTCTCAAAACTTGGCTCTCCAAGGTTGAGCTGAAATCCGGGGTGCACTTAACCCTGGATATTGATCCCTATCATTTTTTGTAGTGACTTGATCTTAACGTTTGCGGAAACTGCATTTCCTTGTTTTTCGTAGATTTGGCTTGTGTTTGGCGCCTGTTTTGTCTAAGGTGTAGGCCTTGAATGTAATAAGTGAGGCGGCAGGATGCCAACCTCAAAAATAAATAAAATTACGTTCAACTATGAAATTGGTTTTGAAAGGGTTTCCTCCCATAACTAGGTGGGCTCTGGTTTATTTGGGTGGAGTGTAGTTCTTTCGGACAGGTTTGCGAGCAGGAATAGGAGAGAGGGTGACACGAAAAGTTTTTGGAACGGATGGTATTCGAGGTCGGGTTGGAAAATATCCCTTGATGCCAGATTTTGTGGTCCATATAGCCCAGGCTATTGCAAAAGAATTTCAAACCCCCGGGAGCCGTTTGCGTGTGGTTATCGGTAAGGACACGCGCTTGTCTGGCCATGTTCTGGAATCTGCTATGACAGCGGGCTTTACTTCCATGGGAATCGATGTTGTTCTTGTGGGAACGCTTCCTACTCCTGCTATTGCGATGTTGACGCGCTCCTTGCGTGCTGATTTAGGCGTGATGATTTCTGCGTCTCATAATCCGTTTGAAGACAATGGCTTTAAAATTTTTGATTCCAGAGGAAAAAAGCTTTCCGATGAGGTGGAAAAAGCCATTGAAAATCATTTAGAAGAACCTATGTCTCTCACGGCCAGTGATGCGTTTGGTCGCATTGAGCGTTTGGGGGACGCAGCGGGTCGCTATGTTGAGTTTGTGAAGTCTTCATTTCCACGTTTTTTGAGTTTGGAAGGTTGGCGTCTGGTCGTAGACTGCGCTTACGGCGCGACCCATCAAGTGGCCTTGGCCGTTTTTCAAGAATTGGGCGCAACCGTGATCCCTGTGGGGATTCATCCGGATGGCTGTAATATTAATGCAGGTTGCGGGGCTTTGTCTCCGGGTGCAATGCTCCAAGCGATTCAAGACCATCAGGCTGATGCAGGAATCGCCTTTGACGGGGATGGGGACAGGGTTTTAATGGCCGATGAAAATGGCCAATTAATTGATGGGGATCAAATTTTAGCGCTCATCACCAAGTCGTGGCTAAAGCTAGACCGTTTGAAAAACAAGATGGTTGTTGGGACTCTCATGTCTAATTTGGGGTTAGAGCGTTTTTGCCAGAAAAATCACCTTCGATTTGTTCGAACAG
>JBOFKH010000237.1:0-10950 GCA_051657225.1 Alphaproteobacteria bacterium | reverse complement strand
ATGGGCCTATTCCATCCGCCGAGAAGCCTATATTCGGGATCTGCAGCAACTTATTCAGCGCTATGGGCTGGAGCGGTATGATACTGCCTACCTTGAGCCAACAAAATGACAGAAAAGCCTGCGGGAAAGGTATTTCCGGTAAAATCATCCGCGTTTGTCGCGGGCTTTGATTCTCTAGAGGGCCTAGACACGTTTACGTTTCTGCGCCCTCAGCTGGTTTTTGTGGGGCGCTCTAATGTGGGTAAATCCAGCTTGCTCAACGCCATTTTGGGGCGTAAAAAATTAGCTATTACCTCAAAAACCCCTGGCCGAACACGCCAAGTCAACGTTTATATTTGGGACCAAAGGGTTCACCTCATCGATTTGCCAGGGTATGGGTATGCTGCGGTTTCTAAAACCCAGCAAAAAACTTGGTCACCGTTGATGGAGGCTTTTTTCGCGATGGAGCCTCCCTTTCGTCAGGTTTATGTTCTTGTGGATGGGCGTCACGGATTTAAAGCTTCAGACCTAGAGATGACGAAGTTTTTGCAGGCCCTTGGAGTTGCCTATGAAGTCGTCTTTACCAAAACAGATAAGGTGCCCAAAGCAACCCTGTTGGAACATGCAAAAGGGCTTCCTATTTTAGCAACCAGCTCCAAAACGGGTGCGGGGCTTGACGTTTTTAGAGATCAGCTCCAACAGCTGACCGCTTCTTAAAAATCATAAACGCGCAACTTTTTCCTTGCTCCAGGGCTTTGTTCCCATAGCGGGTGCGGGGCCATGCTTCTGGCCATGTTTCTGAGCTAGAAGCAATGATAACCCTGTTCTTTTCAAAACTTGGGTGTTGCTGAAACACGTCCTGAATCCATTCAACATAAGCCAGGTCGTCACTTGCAACCCTTACTTCCCCATGATCTCTCAAAACCTGGGCAAGCTGATCTAGAAAAGCAGATTGGAGAAGGCGCCGCTTGTGATGGCGTTTTTTAGGCCATGGATCGGGAAACAGAACAAAGGCTCGGGAAAACGTTGCAGGCGGAATGGTTGGCAAACAGGTTCTGACATCGCTGGAAAAAAGGCGAATCCGGGGATGGTCTTCAAGGGGAAGTTCTTTGATGAAAGCTGCAACCCCGTTTTGGTATGCCTCACACCCTAAAAATAAAAAAGTGGGATGCTGTTTCAGTTGGGCCAGCAGGTGTTCTCCGCTGCCAAAACCAATTTCAAGCCAAGTCTCTATGGGGTGATGGGCGGTGAAAAAGTCTTCTGCTGGGTCAAACGTGAGGGACGGCAAACCTGTCTCAAATGCAGCTTGGGCTTTTTGGCGCAAAGCTCTGCCTTTGCGTCTTCCATAAAATCGAGGGGTGGAACAAGGAGTTGCGGACATTGTTTTTTACCTTGTGTGAAAAGAAGGAGGGAAAGCCAGAGGCCATACTAAAGACCACAGAAAAAAGGCTCCCAGCTGGTGTAGAACAGCCAATTCTGTAGGCACTTGATAGAGAAGGGTTCCGATGCCTAAGCCCACCTGAAGCGCTCCGCCAAAGCCTAGCAACCCATAAAAGCGATGCTGGGTGTGTCGATAGCCACGCACCACAAGGCTTGTTAGGATGGTGAGGCTTATCAAAGCTAAAACCCGGTGGGTCCACTGGACTAAAGCAGGATTTTCCAGAAAATTTTTCCAAAGGGGCTGAAGCGCAAATCCATCTTCTGGGATCCAGCTTCCGCCCATTAAAGGGAAGGTGTTGTAGAGGAGGCCGGCGTGTTGGCCAGCGACGAGGGCTCCCCAAAAAAGCGTACAACCAAGGGATATGAGCAGCAAACGGCTGTGGGCATAAAAAACCCGCGGGAGGCGTAACGTTTTCAAAAAACCGTGGTCTAGGGCAAGGTCTAAGGCGAGGGAATAGAGCCCCAGGCCAAGGGTCAAATGAAGCGCTAATTTATAGGGGGAGACCCATGGGTTATCCACGAGACCGCTTTGGACCATCCACCAGCCTATCAAAGCTTGCAAGGCCCCACCAAGCCAGAGGAGGCTAATTTTAAAGCGATCCCTGGTGGGAAAAGGCGCTCGAAAGGCGAGGTAGGTGGGGACGAGGAGCAGCAGCCCCAGGAGGCGCCCCCACAAACGATGGATGTATTCCCACCAAAAAATATGTTTAAAATCTTCTAAACCAAAAGAAAAATTAATTTTTTGGAATTCTGGAGAGGTTTGGTACTGCTGAAAGAGCCGCTCCCACGCCGCTTGGGAAAGTGGGGGCAGGGCGCCTGAAAAAGGCTCCCACGTAACAAGGGAAAGGCCAGATCCCGTGAGGCGGGTGATGCCACCTAAAACTACCATCCCCAGGATTAAAAAACTGAGGCAACACATCCAGCGCCTAAACGACCGCATGTTTCACGCCTCGGTGAAGTGCAGCGATACCCGTCAGGAAATTTTCGAAGCTCACCTCGGAAAACCCAACCTCCTTCATCAAATCAGCCAGCAGCGGTTGGGAAGGAAAGCGACGGATGCTTTCCACAAGGTATTGATACGCTTTCTCATCGCCAGCAACCCATTTTCCGAGAAACGGGATCACATGAAAAGAATAAAGGTCATAGACCCCTGATAACAGCGGGGAGGTGCTTACGCTGAATTCTAAGCAAAAAAAGGATCCGCCGGGTTTTAAAACCCGCAAAACCTCTCTCAAGACTTTTTCCGGGCTTGTCATGTTTCGCAAACCAAACACCAGCGTGCATAGGTCAAATTGCGCATCAGGGAAAGGAAGCATTTCTCCATTGCTGCAAACCCAATTCATGAAAGTCTCTTGCTGGAAACAAGTCTTTTTGCGCCCCTGGCCCATCATCGCTTCTGAAAGATCTGCAAGGGTGCATTTCACGGGGGGTTTGCGATTAGCGTATTTTTTAAGCATCAAGGCGCTGATGTCTCCGGTTCCTCCGGCCAAATCAAGGATGGAAAAATCTGCTGCATCTTGGGGTGCGTCTGGCAGGGCTTTGATGAAGTCTTGTTTCCAGAAACGGTGAAGCCCAAGGCTCATCAAATCATTCATCAGGTCATAGGACGTGGCAACCCCATCAAAAAGGGTTTTAACCTTTTGAGTTTTCTCCTCAACGGGAATTTTCTCGAACCCAAAATCAGTGAAAGGAGGCTTGGATGACATGTGCGATTAGGCTTAATGCTCTATTGTAATGACGAAACCATTTAAAATCTTTTCTAGGAAAAATTCAAGAAAAAACCGCTTGTTTACAGAAATAGTTAATGCCTTTTTTTCAGTTAATTTTAGAGGCAGTCGAAAAAATACTCTTGCATTCATCGTTCAAACATTTCATAACCAAAAGAGTTTTCGAGATGCCTACAAAGCAGGAGCTTGTTTTGGCAAAGCTTTACTTTTATTACTCTGCAATGGATGCGGGGAAAACAACAACCCTACTGCAGTCAGATCACAATTATCGATCCAGGGGGATGAAAACGTTGCGTTTTACCCCGGCGGTAGATACGCGTTATCAGCAGGATCACATTGTTTCTCGGATTGGGTTGAAGGCTGAAGCCCAGGTGTTTCAGCCAGATTTTGATTTTTGGAATGTTGTTCGTGCTGTCTCAAAGCAAGAAAAAATTGCTTGCATCTTGATTGATGAGGCCCAATTTTTAACGAAGCAACAAGTCTCTCAGCTGACTCACGTGGTAGATCTTTTGAAGATTCCCGTATTGGCCTATGGCCTTCGGACTGACTTTTTGGGAGAGCCTTTTGAGGGAAGTTTGTATCTTTTGGCGTGGGCAGATGAAATGGTTGAGATTAAAACCATTTGTTTTTGTGGCAAAAAAGCCCTGATGAATTTACGGGTAGATGCCGAGGGCCATCCTGTTCTTCAAGGGGAGCAGGTGGAAATTGGTGGAAATGAGCGCTATGTTCCATTGTGCCGACTTCATTTTCATGAATCTTTACAGTCAGGGGCTTATGGGAAGAGAACAATGTCTCACCAGGCAATCAAGTAGAATTCACTTAACAAGGATGATTTTGATAAAATGATTATCGTATTTGGTTCCTTAAATATGGATATGGTGATGCCGGTGGAGACCATGCCAAGGCTGGGTGAAACGGTTTTATGTCCAGAATATCGTATTATTCCAGGGGGAAAAGGGGCTAATCAGGCTGTCGCAGCGGCTAAAGCTGGTGGGGATGTAAAGCTTTTTGGCAAAGTTGGAAATGATTTATTTGGCAAAACCATTTTGGAGGCTCTAGAAAAGCATGCTATCGATATTCAAGGGGTAGAAGTGATTGATGAGCCAACGGGGTGTGCTTGCGTTTCCGTGGATAAAAACGGGGAAAATATGATTTTGGTTGCCAGCGGTGCTAACCGAAAAGCTCTTGAAACAGATATTCCAGATCATTTGTTGACGCCTGAAACAACCGTGATCATTCAAATGGAAACACCGGCTGAAGAGATTTGGCTTTTGATTCAAAGAGCTCACAAAGCAGGGGCCCGGACTGTTCTTAATTTAGCGCCTGCTCATCTGATTCCTGTGAATGTTTTAAAAAACTTATCTGTTCTTGTCATGAACCAGATCGAAGCAAGCATGTTGGCTGTTCATCTTGGGTTTGACGTGATCTCTCCCACCATTGCTGCGCGTCGTATCTCTTCAGAATATAACCTGACCTGTGTGGTGACATTGGGTGGGGAAGGTGCTATTGCGTGCACGCCAAAGGGTGTTTGGACCACAGAAGCTATGGATATTAAGCCAATTGATACAACAGCAGCGGGGGATGCTTTTGTAGGAGTATTCGCAGCAGCCATTGACCGTGATGAATCTATCCCTGTAGCTTTGCGATGGGCAACGGTGGCGAGCGGTTTAGCCTGCCTAAATTATGGGGCCCAATCAAGCTTGCCCACCATGGAAGAAATTAAAAATTCTCTTCCTCGGGTGATGTCGCCTCAGCGGAAAACTTGATGCATTGTTGTTGGAATCTTCAAAAAAGGAAATCATGACGTGAGCTGGTTAACAGATTTTGTGCGGCCAAAAATTCAAAAATTGGTGCGGCAAAAGGAAACTCCCGATAACTTGTGGGATAAATGCCCCAAATGCGAGCAGATGATTTTTCACCGGGAGCTCCAAGAAAATTTACAGGTTTGTAAGCACTGTCAGCATCACCTTCGGTTAAGCGCTAAAGAACGGTTAGCGTCTTTGTTTGACCAGGGGGATTATGTCCGGCTTCCGTCGCCTAGGGTGCCCCAGGATCCCCTTCACTTTAAGGACAGCAAGCGCTATTCCGATCGTCTGAAAGAGGCGCGCCACAAAACAAGCGAAGAAGACGCACTGCTTGCAGCTCACGGCAAGATTTCAGGTGTGCAGGTGATGGTTGCGGTGTTTGATTTTACGTTTATCGGCGGTTCCATGGGGATTGCAGTGGGGGAAATGTTTATTCAAGCTGCAGAAACCGCTTGCCGTCTAAAAATTCCTATGGTTGTGGTCCCAGCATCTGGGGGAGCACGGATGCAAGAAGGCATTTTAGCTTTGATGCAAATGCCGCGCTCGGTTTTAGCGGTGAGCTTGCTGAAAGAAGCCAAACTTCCTTATATCACCTTGCTCACAGACCCCACCACAGGGGGTGTTTCAGCCTCCTTCGCTTCCCTAGGAGATATTACGCTGGCGGAGCAAGGAGCCATCATCGGGTTTACAGGAGCTCGGGTGATTCAAGAGACTCTACGCACGCCACTGCCAGATGGGTTTCAAAGCGCGGAGTTTCAGATGGAACACGGCTTTGTGGATTTGGTGGTTCACCGCCATGATTTAAAAGAAACCCTTGCCAGAATTTTGAAGCTATTGCAGGCTTCCCGGGTTAAAGCTTCTTTTCAGAAGGTGCGTCCTACCTTAGGGGCTTCTTCCTGGGTGGCTGAGCGCCGAGGGGCTTAACAAAAAGAAAAACAGCCCCGTTAAAGAGGGCGGTATAGATAGGGGATAGGGTGGTTTTAGATTCCCGTTTTCAACCAGTCATTCACCTGCTGAGGTGGCATGCCCCAGTGGGCACTTTCTTGCTTTTTTTTCCTTGTTTGTGGGGACTCATCGCAGGATTCCAAGGGCTGCCACCCTTGAAGTTGGTCTGCCTTTTTTTAGGGGGCGCGTTTTTCATGCGCAGCTCTGGTTGTGTTTATAATGATTGGGTTGACCGAGATCTGGATCGTAACGTAGCACGAACTGCTAACCGTCCCCTTGCAGCTGGGACGCTTTCTGGCTTTCAGGCACTCTGCCTTTTGGGGGGGCTGTTAGCCATCAGCTTCTTGATTCTGCTTCAGTTTGACCTGCGAACTATCGGCGTTGGGTTGGGAGCCTTGGGGCTGGTGTTGCTCTACCCCTGGGCAAAGCGCTTCACGTTTTGGCCTCAGTTTTTTCTGGGACTCGCATTCAATTGGGGTGTGTGGGTTGGATGGAGCGCGTCTGGAGCCTTTTTCAGTTGGAAGTCATCTGTTATTTATGGCGCGGGTGTGGTGTGGACCCTTGCCTATGACACGATCTATGCCTATCAAGATTACCGCGATGATCAACAAGTGGGCATCAAGTCTTCAGCTGTGTATTTGCAGCACCGTGGCGTCTGGTTTTTAAGGATTTGTTGGGTCAGTATGCTGGCACTTTTGGTGCTTTTAGGGTTTGGGATGGCTCTCAGCCCCTTTTATTTCCTGGGATTAAGCATTGTCGCGGCTCATTTTCTGTGGCAGGATCGACACCTAGATTTGGAAAGTCCCGAAACATGTGGGAAGATATTTCGATCTAACCAATGGGTTGGATTGCTTATTTCTTTAAGCCTCCTTGCGGGGACTTGTCTCTAAACGATGCTAAAGGTGAATGAGATGTCTGAGCCATTTTTATCTGCTGATCAAGAAATCACGTTCTATACCCCCAAAGAGCTACCTGAATTTGAAGATAACCTCGATGGAATTTTAAAAAAAGCAAAAGCGCTGGGGGCTGATGAGGCTGAGGGTTCCTTGTTACATAGCACCTCTTTTTCCTTAGACTATCGCCTGGGGGCTATCGAAAATGTGGAGCTTTCAGAGTCTACCCGGTGGGGTGTGCGGCTTTTTATGGGTAAACGTCAAGCCAGCGTTTCATCCAATGATTTTTCAAAAGACGTGTGTGAGCGTTTGCTCCAAGAAGCTATGATGGTTGCGCGTTTGACCCCTGAAGACCCTCACTGCGGCCTTGCAGACCCAGATTTACTAGCTTCGGATGCATCGAAATTGGATCTGGAAAGCTATGACAACGCGGTGCCATCCCCTGCTGAATTGCGAGATCTGGTGTTGGCGTGTGAGCAAGCGGCGCTGGACGTTCCAGGTGTGGTAAGCTCGGAAGGGGCTTCAATTTCTTGGGGGAAATCTACCCTGCTGCTGAAAACATCTAAAGGTTTTTCAGGTATTTCTAAAGACTCTTCTTTCGGTTTGTGGGCTTCGGTTTTGGCTGAAAAAGGGGGGGATAAACAGCGGGAAGCTTATGGCCATTCTGCTGTTTTCTTTGAAGACTTAGAAGATCCTCGCCTGATTGGAAAGATAGCGGGGGACAAAGCCGTTCGGCGTTTAAATCCTCGAAAACTTGAAACATGCCACGTGCCGGTAGTCTATGATGCGCTGATCAGCCGATCCCTTCTGGGGTATTTGTTGGGGGCGATTAAGGGGAGTGAAATAGCCCGAAAAACCAGCTTTCTTCAAGACGCGTTGGGAACCCAAATCTTCCCCTCTGATGTCACCATCGTGGATGATCCTTTTTTGAAGCGAGGGTTTGGTTCCCGGGCTTTTGATGGAGAGGGGCTCCCTGTTCAACATTTGAACGTGGTGGAAGAAGGCGTCTTAACCACCTGGCTTTTGAACTTACATTCGGCACGAAAGCTTAATTTGCCTCCCACAGGTCATGCCTCTTTAGGGCTTGGAGGCTCTCCTGGCATAGCGTGCAGTAATTTTTACATGTTGCCTGGAAAAGATGATTTGCAGAGCCTTCTCTCTCCCATCGAGCGGGGTTTTTATGTGACAGGCTTGATGGGGATGGGGATCAACAGCTTGACGGGGGACTATAGCATGGGGGCCCATGGGTTCTTGATTGAAAAAGGACAGCTTACGGTTCCGGTGCATGAAGTGACCATTGCAGGCACGTTGCCCGAAATGTTTCGCAGCATCACGCCGGCCAACGACCTGGTGCTGCGGGGAAATGTGGCGGCACCCACCTTGCGGGTTGATCGAATGACGGTGGCAGGAGCGGGCTAAGCCATGGCTTTTCTGCTACAAAAACCTTCCTTGCTTCAGGTTGCCTCAGGCCCCCTGAAGCACACAGGATTTGAGTGCCTTGAGATAGAGGTTCAAGAGCAGCTGTCAGAGCCTTTCACCATCGTGTTAAAAGGCCAGCTTCTGGGGAAAAGCCTTCAGTTTAAAGAGCTTCTTGGGAAACCCATGGGGTTTGTGATGGCTTTGGGCCATGAAAAACGGTTTTTTCATGGATGTTTAGATTCCATTGAACAGCTTCAAGTTCCCCTTTTTCCCAAAACAGAGCCTGTTTTTTACCGTCTTGTGCTTTCCCCCTTGTTTGCTTTGCTGCGTCACACGCAAGATTGTCGTATTTTTCAAGAGCAGTCTCCTTTAGACATCATCAAAACCATCTTGAGGGAAAACAATGTGCTGTTTAAGGACCGCACCACCCAGTGTGGGAAGCAGCAGCGACCGTTTTGCGTTCAGTACAATGAGAGCCATTTTCACTTTGTGTCGCGGCTTATGGAAGAATATGGCATCTCATATTACTTCACCATGACAGATTCGGAGCATTGTCTCGTGTTAACCGATGATGTGGATGGGTATCAGGCCCTGAAGCCTTCAAGCTATGATTACGAACCCATGCGGGGAGAAGAACCTCTGTTAAACCGGATTATCGCCTTGCACCAAAGCCAGCGGGTGGTTCCCCAAGGGGTTGGGCTTGGAGATTTTTGCTTTGAGACACCCGATAAGACGCTTTATGCTAACCGGAAGGGAACCCATCACGCGGTTCCTGGGCAGGTTTACCATTATCCCGGAAAATATAGCACCTTTAACGAAGGAGAGGCGCTGGTGAAATTGCGCCTCCAAGCCGAAGAGTTTATGGAAACGCTATTGAAGGGGGAGACGTCGATCTCGGGGGTGTTCGCTGGGGCAAAATTTCAGGTGAAACATCACCCAGATGATGGGCTGAATAAAGGATACGTTGCGTTTAGGGTGGTGCATCGGCTGACGTTACATGGGCAAGAAAAGGGAGCGCCCTATTTCCATGCCTATACCAACGAGGTGACGGTTTTTCCAGATCACACCCCCCATCGTCCGCTTCAAACAACGCCAAAGCCTCGGATTTATGGAACCCAGACAGCGGTGGTGACAGGGAAAGCAGGGGAAGAAATTTGGACGGAAGCCTATGGGCGAGTTAAGGTTAAATTTCACTGGGATATTCGCAGCAAGGCGGATGAGAACAGCTCGTGTTGGGTGCGGGTTTCTTATCCCCTTGCCAGCCAGGGGTGGGGGTTTCTCAGCACGCCCCGGGTGGGCCAAGAAGTTGTCATTTCATATTTAGATGGAGACCCTGACCAACCGTTGGTGGTGGGGTGTGTTTATAACGGAACCCATAAACCTCCCTATCTGCCGAATGAGCCCACGAAGAGCACCTTTAAGAGCAACTCCTCAAAAGGGGGGGAGGGGTTTAATGAACTGCGCTTTGAGGACAAAAAAGATGCGGAAGAGGTTTACCTCCATGCCCAAAAGCATGCAGTCTTTGTGATTGAAGATTCTGAAACAACAGACATTCAAACGGGGAGCTCCACCACGACCATTCACCGGGGAGACAGAGCTGTTGTATTAAAAGGAGACGACAAGCCAACCCAGGGTAAAGGAGATGACAGCCTGACGTTGGTGAAGGGGAGCCGCAGGGTGGAGCTTCAAGCAAAAGGTAGCCAAAAGGGGAATCTGTCCACCATCTTGCATCGGGGGGATGTTGCTTTATTGATCAAGCACGGTGATCAAACCACGACGCTGGAAGCCGGAAATCATGAGCTTACCCTCAAAAAAGGCAATCGAACCGTGCGGGTGCATGGAGACGACCATGTGACGGTCACAAGCGGCAATGTGTCCATCGATGTGAAGGGGGGCGATATCTCGGTCCACACGTCAGGGCATGAAACCCACAAGGTGGGGCGCAACATGAAGCTTTCCATTGGGGGGAACCTGGACATTCAAGTCACAGGTAAGATTCAGATGGACGCCAAGATGGGGATCAAGCTGGCGGGGAATGCAGGGGGTGTCAACGTCAGCGGCCTTACTGTGGGTATCCAAGGCACCACCACCGTTAACATCAACGCAAAAGCCTTGGTTGGGATTAAAGGCGCTTTTGTAAATATTAACTAATGGAAGTTGCGAAGTTTAGCAACGGCTACGCAATGATGTCAGGAAGCGCGCTTCTCTTAATTTTTTCGATCTGATTAACGACATCTACCCTAAAACGCTTTAAACGTTGCACAGCAAATTGATCATAAAGCGGAAATGAGGTTAGGGCATCAATCTGACTCCCAAGAACACGCTCTTGGACAACCAAACGGTTCAAACAAACTTCAAAAGTTTCATTTATTTCCATCGAAAATTAAACCGTTTAGACCCAATAAACATCCTCATGACGTTATAAAAAATTATAAAAAAAGTAAAGAAATTATTCCAGCGCTATGCTTTTTTTCGTTCTTTTTCAAGGAATTTTTTGTTGGTATACATATTTTTTTAATTTTTATAGAATTTTAGTTGATTTTCAAGGCAAGGCATGGTTTTATCTCTTCCAGATAAGAAATATTAAAGGGTTTTGAGCAGATTTTTCCCTTAATCCTTTCTCTCAAAATAAATAAAAAAAAAGGAGGATTTTCTCATGAAAAAGCTTGTAGGCATTGCCGCCTGTTTATCTGTTTCCATCGTGTCTTTTGCTTGGGCCACGAACAAGGGTGCGTCATCTAA
>JBOFKH010000236.1:0-10056 GCA_051657225.1 Alphaproteobacteria bacterium | reverse complement strand
AGGATACGAGTTAATCTTTCCTAGCGCGATCACCTCAAGCCCATCCACGGGCTTACAGGAAAGACTTCTCCCTGTTCCACGCCAACAAACCGCATCCAAAACAGCCTGATCATCCTTGAGGGAGAAATAGAGATGGCCTGAGCCATGGG
Organism: Alphaproteobacteria bacterium; assembly: GCA_051657225.1. Lineage (GTDB taxonomy): Bacteria > Pseudomonadota > Alphaproteobacteria > Holosporales > JBOFFI01 > JBOFFI01. The sequence goes on along the minus strand of JBOFKH010000236.1, from coordinate 9,907 downwards.
CTTTAAGGCCAGAAATTTCTCCTTTAACCCGCACCTGCCCATAAATGGATTCAAGGGTTTTTTTCAACGCAAGCGACAAGCTTGAGACCGAAAAGGGAGGCTCCTGAGCCGCTGGGATTACCTCAACCTGGAGAGGTGGCATGGGGTCTTGCACGATCACCGGAGCCACCACCGTCTTCGGGGCTGAGGCTGGATCTGGCTTCAAAGCAGGCAATGCAAGGGGCATCCCAAGGGGAAGCTCCTGGAAAAACGGTAAAACAGGGTGGGAAGAAACTGGCCTACGCTTTTTCCCCCGTCCTCTACCCATCTAGGCTTCTCTCCGGATACCCTGTTCAGGCAAAACAACGCTGATGGCTTCTGATGGTAGCTGCCAAAGCGGCGCCCCCAAAGCTTTTAATAAAGCATGGTGACGTGTCACCATGTCTGGAGAGACTGGGAAAAAGCGGATAGACCGAACGGGCCGGGTGGCAGCTTGAAGGCCAGCTTCTCCCACGCCAGCGCGCCCCATGCCGGGACTATCCCCTTCCAGGGATACCCCTTGATGGGTGTCTTCAAACCCAAGGGTGGGTTGCCGCCCCCCTTGAAGCTCCAGGTAAACCTGGGCCAAAAGCTGAGCATCCAACAAAGCACCGTGCTTATCCCGGGATTTATGATCAACCCCAAAGCGCCGACACAGGGCATCCAAATTTGCGGGAGACCCGGGAAACTTTTTCCGCGCCATCAAAAGGGTGTCAACAACTGGGTTGGAAAGGCTTTCTATCCCAAGCCAAGAAAGCTCTGCATTGAGGAATTTTAAATCGAACGATGCGTTGTGGATAACCAAACGCCCCCCTTTAATAAATTCCAAAAATTCATGGACCCGTTGGGAAAATGTTTGAAACTGCGCCAGAAATTCGGTGCTTAAACCGTGAACCGCAAACGCCTCAGGCGCCATAGCACGCTCAGGGTTAAGGTAACAATGAAACTCCCTGCCTGTGGGGAGGCAATTTATAAGCTCAACGCACCCAATCTCAACCACGCGATGCCCCTTAAAAGGATCAAGACCTGTGGTTTCTGTATCTAGAACAATCTCGCGCTCCACTGACTAAAAATGACCTTTCCTACCTTGATTTTGTCCCCATCCCGGCTTCCAACAGGGTGTGCCGTGTGGCGCTTCCTGCAGTTGGTTAAAAACCCTTTTTAAATTTCTAAAAAGATGCCCTTTGTGCAACCCGCTCATCAGCACAGTATCTGCTTTTTTAACTTTTTCTGCAACGGGCCCTTGGGAAGCTTGGATCCCTCGCATCAATTGGGGCGTCATCCCTTTTCGGCTCAACACACGCCTGGATTGCAAAAAAGAAGACGTTTTCATGACTACAACCCAATCGCAAGCGCGATGCTGGCGGGTTTCAAACAAGAGCGGAACATCTAAAACCGCCAAAGGATTTCCTAAACGCGCTTGCTGTTTTAAGAATGCCACCTGGGAGAGCTTCACCAGCGGGTGCAACAATCCCTCTAACCAACGCAACGCCTCCGGATCCTGAAAAACAGATTCCGCGAGCTGCCGTCGGTCCACACGAGGATCCATCCGTAACGAAGGAAAGCGCTTGCGAAGCGCACCGCGAATTTCGGGTGTTTCTAACAAGCGATGCACCGTTCCATCTGCATCATGAACCCTGACCCCCAGCGCTTTAAAAAAAGTTGAAGCCGTGCTTTTTCCTGATCCAATAGCCCCTGTCAATCCTACAATGCGCATGCCAGCTCTCCTAACACCACCTGCTTCATGCAATCTTCTTTGGAATTTCAAGCATTTGACTGCTGATTTGAATCAAACGTGCTGTTTCTTGTTCAATCTTTAAAACCATTTGTCTAAGGGATAGCCCTTTCTTCCGCCATTCAAACACTTTCATCAACAAGGGCAGGTTCAACCCCGAGATGACTTCGATTTTTTCCTTAGATAGAAACGAAAGCGCCACATGCATAGGAGTTCCACCAAACATATCTGTCAAAATTAAAATGCCTTGCTGCGAAGAAACACATTGGACCAATTTGGAGAGGGCGTCTCGAAATGGCGTTTGGTTTTCACCTTCTAAATGCAGCGCATAGGTATCAGGCTCTCGCGATCCCATCAGCTGCTCAAAAATACCCAAAATTTCCTCACCCAACCTTCCATGAGTTGCTAACACCACTGAAACCATCATTCCCTCCCTTGTTGGACTGCATGATTAAATGATTAATAACCTACCTACTATTGTGTTTTCATATCCCTGTGGTGAATATATGTTGTATGCCCTTCTTTCGCTAACCAGGCCCCAAAGGTCTCCGCTGCAAACACAGAGCGATGCTGCCCTCCTGTACACCCAAACCCGATGGTAACATAATCTCTTCCTTCCCTTTTAAAACAAGGCAACACTGTTGCAAAAATCCCTTGGAGGTGCGCCTCAAATTTTTGAAAATCAGGTTCTTCCTGGAGGTAATGTTGGATGGAAGGAGCCTGTCCCGTTAAAGGTTTCAGGCTTTCCATATAATAGGGATTTTTTAAAAACCGCATATCAAACACAAGGTCTGCTTCCCGCGGGATCCCCTTTGGAAATGCAAAGGATAAAAAAGTTACCTTAAAAATTTTTTGAGCAGCAACCTCAAAGGATTTTTGAACATAAGCTTTCAACTCTGGTGGGGTTAGCAAGGAAGTGTCAACAACGCGATCTGCACAGGCTCTAACTTCCTCCAACAAACGACTTTCTTTGAGGATCACTTCTGGAAGCGTGCTTTGGGACAAAGAAAGAGGGTGATGCCTGCGTGTCTCACGGTATCGCTTCTGGAGGACATCCAGATCACAGTCCAAAAAAACAAGGCAAACTCTGAGCCGTCTAATCGCTTTTAATGTTTGAATTTTCTCCAAAAAATCACGCCCATTAAAATCCCGGGTCCTGATATCTACACCAATGGCCAACGGCCTGGCTGACGTGTCCAGCTCAACCGCTTTTAATAGAAGGGCTAGAGGCAAGTTATCGATCGTCTCGTGGCCCATATCTTCCAAAGACTTGAGAAAACAAGATTTGCCTGATCCCGACATGCCCGTCAAGAGAATCACCATTTTTTCCAATAGATTTTGTTCAGTAGCCATGGAAGAAACTATAGCGCTTTTTTTGCTTAAGGTCGATCCTGAAAAGATGCCTCAGGTGTGTTTATTCTACAACATTTATATTAAAATAAAGTAAAAAATAATAATTGCATTGAATTTCCACCACATAAATGTTGCAATTTATATTGTTTTATCAATTTTTTATTTGGAGTTTTTATGAAAAAATTTTCTTTTCTTTTGTTTTTAGGATTAGCCACAGCATGTTATGCAGCTGACAGCCCAATCGCAGGATTTTATGCAGGGGTTAGCACGGGATACTGCTTTGGAAAAGCGCTATCTTACGGGCAATTGTCACACTATGCACCCAAAGGAACCTTTGGAGGAGTTTTTATGGGAGGTGGCTTCACCGCGTTTTCTAAACTCTACCTGGGGACTGAAGTGAGTTACGCACGCTGCGCCATGAAACAGTATTGGCGGCGCACCCCTTTGGCAAATCTAAGGAAATTTAGGATTAAAGATCACCTTGAGGTTGCCACGCGGATTGGTTATGAAGGGAAAACTATGCTCCCTTACGTGAAATTGGGGTATGCTTGGAACACTGTTACGGTCACCAACCAAATAAGCGGTTACAAATTTTTTGACGGAACGCTGTCTGGCTTCACATGGGGGCTCGGGTTAGACATCAAACTGAGTCAAAGAATTTCAGCAGGTTTTGGGTATACGTGCGCTGAGTTTAAAAAGAAGAAAAGAGGGGGGTTCAAGAAGCTTACAAACCAAAGTGTTTTCATGCGACTTGCTTACCATTTTTAAGATGTATAAGCAGAAAAAATCCGGTTAGAAATTTCGTCTAGGGCTTTTTGTTCTGCGTCAAGAAGCTGTTTTTCAGCTTTCTTGAAAGAGGTGCACTGGGCGATTTCGTAGGATTTTTTCTGCTTGAAAAGGTCGATGACCTTCTCTTGAAGTTCTCCAAGCCTCTGCTCAAGGTCTGCTTTAGATGTGCTAAGTTGAACACACCTATCTTGGGCTTGCCTTCTGAAAGCATCAAAGTCTTGCTGATAATCTGGATGGTTTTGGGAAATTTTGGCCTCATCTTCAATTTTTTTTTCTAAAAAAGAAATATGAACTTCCAACCGTTGGATTTGCTCTGAAAGTGCCAAAAGGGCCACCCGCTGATTATCCAAATGTTGGCGTGTAAGGCGAATGAGTGTACCAAGCGCTCTCTTTCCCATGGAACAAAAAACCTCCTCAAGAGCTCAAGATTTGCTGGAGATGCCCAAACCCTTCTTCAAAGGTTGAGCGTTCATCCTTTTGCTGAGAAAGAAATTGGGCCAGCTTTGGATAGAGGCGAATGGCCTCGTCTACTTCTGGAGAAGAGCCTTTTCGATAAGCACCGAGGTGGATCATTTCTGCCATATCTTCGTAAACCCCCATCAGGTGTTTGGCTTTTTGGATCAGCAGCGTTTCTTCAGGAGAATTACAATTTGGCATCGTTCGGGAGATACTTTTGAGGATATTCACGGCTGGGTAAACGCCACGCTCTGCAATGGCCCGATCTAATACAATGTGTCCATCTAGAATGCTTCTGACAGCATCTGAAATAGGCTCATTATGGTCATCACCTTCCACAAGCACCGTGAAAATACCCGTGATAGACCCTTGATCTTTGGTTCCAGGCCCGGCCCTTTCTAACAGGCGTGGCAGCTCTGCAAAAACAGTTGGGGGATAGCCTCTGGTGGTGGGAGGCTCCCCAGAAGAAAGACCAATTTCCCGCTGGGCCACAGCAAAGCGCGTCACACTATCCATCAGGCACAAAACATCTTTATGTTGATCCCTGAAATACTCTGCGAGGGTGAGGGTAAGATAAGCCGCTTGCCGCCTTACAAGGGCTGGCATATCGGACGTCGCAACCACCATCACCGTGCGCTTCAAGGCTTCGCTTCCTAAGTGATCTTGAAGAAACTCTTGCACCTCTCTTCCTCGCTCACCGATCAGGCCAACCACTACTACATCACATTGATTCATGCGGGTGATTTGCCCCAAAAGAATGGATTTTCCGATTCCAGAACCAGCAAAAATTCCCATACGCTGTCCCAGACAACACGAGGTAAAGGTGTTAAGCGAACGAATGCCAAGATCAATGCGTTGGGAGACACGCTCCCTGTCATGGGCAGGCGGTGGCGTTGCCTTGAGAGCATAGCCACGATCCCCCTGGGGAAGAGGACCTTTGTCATCGACTGGTTGCCCAAGCCCATTCAAAACACGCCCTTGCCACTCAACCGTGGGATAAATTAATTGGCCACTTCGTATAACGTCTACTTGTGCACCCGGGCCAATGCCCTCCAGGTTGCCATACCCCATGACAAGGGTTGTGTTACCTCGAAATCCAACAACTTCTCCCCACAAAGACTCTTGGGAATCCGTATGAATATGAACGGTGCTTCCAATGCAAACCTGTTTGGAAATGCCGGACACCTCCACCAACAAACCAATCACGGCGGTAACATGCCCATACCAGGTATGGGGAACAAGGCGCCGGATAGACTCCGAACATAACGAAGCGTGCTGGGTTACAAGGGGCGACGACATGGGCAACAAGATCCTTTTTGAAAAAAGAGAGGCTCGTACACTACTCCTATTTTGCGTTCCAGAGTCTAAGAAAGAAGGATGAAGATTTGCTTTATCGTTGAGGTTTTTTCAGGGCAAGCATCAGGAGTACGAATGCGCCCTCTTAAAGAAGAGAACTAGACAGGGTTTCTTCATAAAAAACTAGGATTATGGTCTCTTCACCGGAATTTTCCCCCGGATTTTCATCACTAAGGAGTTTGTTTAATCAACTCTCTCTCCACAAAGTTAGTTAGCTCCTTAGCCAGCTCCGGCCAACTGCCCGCAGCTTCTACTTCCTTTAGGAAAAGTTTTTCAAGATTTTCCTCTTCCGAAAGTTTGGAAGCAGGTCCCGAGATTATCGTTTTTTCGGCAGGGGTCTCTTTTAGAGTGATTATCTTTTTTTTAGGCGCTACGCCAAGTCCCATAAAGGAAATCCTACAAAAGATGCAACACCTATTACCTAGATAAGACAAGGGCTTTCTTTCAGATAAACCCCCCTTTGAAATTTTAGTTACACCGCCAGCCTGCTTTCTCTGGTTTTTTAATAAAAGTCTTAGAGAATACCTTTTTCTCTCCGGTGACACAGCAAGAGAAGATTCACCAGCAGTACCCGACCTATTAGGCGATCCAAAAGCCAGACTTTCCCCTAAAAAAAAGCTTAAACATAAAAAAGGTAAAAAAATTTTGCGTGCCATAAAATTGTCCTTAGAATTAATTTAAAAGACACATCTATCAAAAAATGACTGAAATTGACAAAAAATAATACAATTATTTATTTGCAAACAATTTTTTATCTTCAAAGAAACATAGCACCGCTCTTTGGTATTAAGCCCACAAAAGGATATCAACACAATTACGACTAGTGAAAACAGGGAAATTGCAAAAAATCCTTGAAATTTTACTTTGCTTTCGATCTTTTTTGTTTTACTTTCGAAAGATTGTGTTTTTTGTGACATGAAAAACACGTGTGACATACGAGATATTGTAATACATTAGCGGAGTTTGCTGAAGATGCAGTTAGATCAGAAGAAAGAATTTGAATTGAAGGCTTGGTTGATTTGGGTTTGTGCCGCAATTTTTTACGGTTATCAATTTGCCCAACGCGTCTCACCCAGCGTCATGACCGATGAGCTTATGTCTGCCTTTTCAGTGGAATGTGCAGCACTGGGGGCAATTTCTGCTTTTTATTACAATGCCTATGCTTTCTTGCAAATCCCAGCAGGGTCTTTGCTTGATAAATTTGGTCCTCGAAAGATGTTATCCCTTGCAACCTTGCTGTGCGCATTGGGAAGCATTCTTTTTGCGACAGCTACAGGCATCTCCCAAGCTTCTATCGGGCGGCTTTTTATAGGAGCTGGGTCTGCTTTTGGATTTCTCAGTTGCTTAAAAATTGGAACCATTTGGTTTTCTTCTGAAAAATTGCCCCTAGTTGTAGGGCTCTCCCTATGCATTGGAACTGCAGGCGCAGTGGGCGGAAGTGCACCCTTGTTTCACATGGTTCAACTACTCGGCTGGCAACAAACCATCTGGATGCTTGCTATCATAGGCTTTGGTTTGTTTGCATTGGTGCTTTTGATTGTAAGAGACAAACCTGTCGCAGACTCTAAAGCATCGAAGAAAACTGAGCAACCTGAACAAAGCTACTCTTTCTTACAATCCCTTAAAATTATCCTAAAAAAGCCCCAAACATGGCTCATTTCTTTGCACGGGATCTTGATGTACGTTCCTCTTTCTGCATTCGCAGATATGTGGGGGACCAAGTTTCTTGCAGAAGTTTACCAAGTTGATCGAACTGTTGCCGCGGCAACAGCCTCGATTATCTATATTGGTATGGGAATTGGTTCTCCTATCCTTCCCTTGCTCGCCCACTGGCTCAAAGGGTATAAACCTATTTTGTTGATAGGATCCGCAGGATCAATTTTAACCTTTTTTTCCATCCTCTACCTTACGGACATGTCCCTTTGGATGCTCTCCACCACACTATTTTTCTTTGGATTCTTTTTGGGAGGCCAGATTCTGTGCTTTTCCATGGTTTGCAACATCAACCCACGAGAAATCAGCGCCACAGCAGGTGGATTTCACAATATGATTTGCATGCTCAGCGGCGTGATCTTCATCCCCCTCGTGGGCTACCTGCTTGATCTGTTTGCCCAGACACCTGGGGTTTACAGTGTTCAAAACTATACGTGGGCTTTGGTGACCATCTTAGGAGCTATGATAACTGCCTTTATCATAACGTTTTGGATCAAAGAAGTTTACAGCAAACAGGAAGAACTAGCCCCCGGAAAAAAGCTGGCTACTGAAAAAGCCTCGTAGGATCTGAGCGAGGGGAAGCAGGTTTTTCCTGCTTTCTTTCGCTCTCGCTTTTTGCTTTTTCGGGCTCATTTCCTGCCTGGGCGGGTTCTGCTTTTTTTTCTGCTGCTGCTCCAGACGTCTCTTTCTTTTTCCCTCCTCCTGCGCGGCGCACCAATACGATGCTAATCCGGCGGTTGGCTGGATCATTGGGGTTAGCCGCAACAAAAGGCTCTGTATGTGCTTTTCCAGAAATTTGTGCAATTTTTCCAGGACCAACAATTGTTTCTAATGTGCGCCTTGCAGAGTTTGCACGATCAGCTGAAAGCTCCCAGTTTGAATAACCACTGCTCTTGCTGTAGCGAAACGCGTCAGTATGCCCAGAAATGGTTATTTTATTAGGAACAGAAATAATGCTTTGGCCAACTAAAGATAAAAGCTTGAGTGCGTCTGTATAAAGGAGGCTGCTAGCCGTCGCAAACATAGGCTTCTTGTAACGGTCCACCAATTGAATCCTCAATCCCTCATCCGTGACATCCATCACTAAGTTTTCAGCAAGCTCTTTAAGTTCAGGGTTCTGCTCTACCTGCTCTCGAATCTTTTTTTGAACTTCTTCAAATTCTGCCTCTTCTTCTTTTTCAGTTACTTGCTTCCCAGAAGGAGATTGATTTTGCGCATCCGCAACATCCCCTTGGGCTCCAACTGGAGGACCCGCTTGAGGTGTTGCAGTCACATCTTGCATCACCCCATCAGACATAATCGTCTGCCCTCCTAAAACGCCACCTGCGCCACTGGCTGCTTCAGACACACCAATGGGATCAAAATAGTTAGAGATGCCCTTTTTTTGTTCATTGGACATGGTATTAATCAACCACATCAACAGAAAGAAAGCCATCATAGCGGTCACAAAGTCTGCATAAGCAATTTTCCAAGCAGAACTATGCTGCACTTCATGTTTATTAGAGCGCTTCTTTTTCTTGATGATAAGAGGAGCTACTTTATCTCCCGGAGATTTATTAGATGGAGGCATGTTTCGTCCTATCTGATTGTAATCATTCTAAAAATTAGAAGGAAGAGCAGAGACCGTTTCCTCAACTTCGTAAAACGTGGGACGCGTTTGAGAAAGGATAGCTTTCCTTGCGAATTCAACTGAAACCGAAGGAGCATAACCATTTAAATGAGCCAGCAAAGCAACTTTAATGCATTCTAAGTATTTTGCGTCTGTCTGGTACACAGCATGCAAACCGCTGGCAATGGGGCCTACAAATCCATAAGAGAGCAAAACACCCAAAAATGTACCTACCAACGCCGAACCTATCAAACGCCCTAAAACTTCTGGTGGTTCTGTAATCGCGCCCATGGTGTGAATCACGCCTAACACAGCCGCCACAATCCCTAAGGCTGGCAAACCTTCGGACATTTGGTGGAGAGCTCCTGGAAGCTGCATAATTTCTGTCTCATGGGTCTCTAATTCTTGATCTAAAAGCGCCTCAATCTCAGAGGGATTATCAGACCCAAGGGTCACTAACCGCATATAGTCACACAAAAAGACCACTGCGTGATGATTAGAAAGAAAACCAGGAAATTGATTGAAAATGGGGCTCTCATTAGGTTTTTCAATATGGCTTTCCAACGCAAGCATTCCCTTAGTGCGAGCCAACTTAAAGAGCAGATACAACAAACTCAACAATTCAAGGTAAGATTCTTTCTTATATCTTGTCCCCTTGAGAAGGTCCCCTAGCCCCCCTGGAAAGGCTTTGAGTGTCGCTTTTGTATTTGCAGTGATAAAAGCGCCTAAAGAAGAACCTGCAATAATCAAAAATTCAAAGGGTTGCCATAAAACATGGAGATGGCCTCCACCACCTAAATAGCCCACAAAAACACATATCAAAACAATGAGGGTGCCAATAATCCATAGCATATCGCTTTGCTTCCTTGTTTATTTCC
>JBOFKH010000235.1:0-3590 GCA_051657225.1 Alphaproteobacteria bacterium | reverse complement strand
GAGGAATTAAGAGGATTATTATGAGCAAAGTTATCGGTATTGATCTTGGAACCACCAATTCTTGCGTCGCTATCATGGATGGCCAAACCCCAAAAGTTTTAGAAAACAGTGAAGGTCTGCGTACCACGCCTTCTATGGTTGCCTTTACAGATTCAGGAGAGCGCCTTGTAGGGCAAAGCTCTAAACGGCAAGCAGTGACCAACCCTGAAAACACCCTTTTTGCCATTAAGCGATTGATTGGCCTTCGGTACAAAGACCCTTTGGTTGAAAAGGATAAAGGCTTGGTGCCTTACAAAATTGTCGAGGGAGACAATGGAGATGCTTGGGTAGAGGCCCACGGCAAGCGCTATAGCCCCAGCGAGGTCAGCGCGTTCATTCTTCAAAAAATGAAAGAAACGGCGGAAAATTATTTGGGCACCTCGGTCACCCAGGCTGTTATCACGGTTCCTGCTTATTTTAATGACTCCCAACGGCAAGCCACCAAAGATGCCGGGCGCGTTGCAGGCCTTGAAGTTTTACGCATCATCAATGAGCCAACGGCGGCGGCTCTTGCCTATGGTTTGGAAAAAAAAGAAGCAGGGCTTATTGCTGTCTATGACTTAGGCGGCGGAACCTTTGACGTTTCCATCCTTGAAATTGGGGATGGTGTGTTTGAGGTGAAAGCCACCAGTGGCGACACCTTCTTGGGCGGAGAAGACTTTGATAAGCGCATCATCGACTATCTCGCAGACGAATTCCAAAAAGAGCAAGGGATCGACCTGCGCAAAGACAAGCTAGCGTTACAGCGCTTAAAAGAAGCTGCTGAAAAAGCGAAAATTGAACTTTCTTCCGCTATGCAAACGGACATTAACCTTCCTTTTATAACGGCGGATGCTTCAGGGCCTAAGCACTTAAATGTGAAGCTGACCCGGGCGCGTTTAGAAACCCTCGTGGCGGATTTGGTGGAGCGGACCATCGAACCTTGTAAAAAAGCTTTAAAAGATGCAGGGGTTCAGGCGTCTGAAATACGAGAAGTGATTTTGGTTGGGGGGATGACCCGCATGCCTAAAATCATGGAAACCGTCAAAAACCTTTTCGGCCGTGAACCCAACCGAAGCGTTAACCCAGACGAAGTAGTTGCCATTGGTGCTGCCATCCAAGGGGGTGTTTTGAAAGGTGATGTGAAGGATGTGCTGCTTTTAGACGTCACCCCTTTATCCTTAGGCATTGAAACCCTAGGGGGGGTTTTCACCCGCCTCATTGACCGCAACACCACCATCCCAACCAAAAAATCTCAGGTTTTCTCAACCGCTCAAGATGGACAAACAGCGGTCACCATTCGGGTGTTCCAGGGAGAACGAGAGATGGCTGCAGACAACAAAGCGTTGGGGCAGTTTGACCTGGTGGGAATTCCTTCGGCTCCAAGAGGCACGCCTCAAATTGAGGTGACCTTTGATATTGACGCGAACGGGATTGTCAGCGTTTCTGCAAAAGACAAAGCAACAGGCAAGGAGCAGCAGATTCGCATCCAAGCTTCAGGCGGGTTGAGCGATGCAGACATTGAACAAATGGTTCGAGATGCAGAAGCCCACGCTGAGGAAGATAAGAAACGTCGCCAACTGGTGGAAGTGCGGAACGAAGCAGAAGGGGCCCTCCATGGGACCGAGCGCAATTTGGCAGATCACGGCGACAAAGTCTCTGCCGAAGTGAAGAGCACCCTTGAGACGAAGCTTGAGGAATTGCGCACCGCCCTTCAAGGAGAAGATGTGGAGTTGATTAAATCTGCTTCTGATGCCTTACTGCAAGCGTCTTACCCCCTCGCAGAGGCCATGTATAAAGAAAGTGCAGCAGAGGCTCAGCAACCTGCAGAGGGAGGAGAAGCCGCATCTCCCCAAGGCGAAAAAGGTTCCCAAGGCCCTGTAGTGGACGCAGATTATGAGGACCTTTCTGAAAAAAAATGATGCTTCGTCTCTGGCGATTGGATGATCAAGAAACATAAGAAAAAGAAGGAAGCCTTTGCCAGGCTTCCTTCTTTGCTTTAGACCACCCCAGCTCATGAAAAATCTATTTGTCATTACGCACCCCCCGTGACATACTGGCGAGAGGTCGTGTGAGTCGTAAATAGAGAGAAGGAGCCTTTAAAAATGAACCCTTTTAAGAATGTTATGCAACAAGCACAGGTGCTTCAAGCCCAGATGGCGGAAGTTCAAAAAAAGCTGGACCATCTTGAAGTAGAAGGTGCCTCAGGGGGCGGCCTAGTTTCTGTAAAATTGACAGGAAAGGGAGAGGCTAAAGGCGTTTCCATTGATGCGTCATTGCTGATCGCTTCAGAAAAAGAAATTCTAGAGGATCTTTTGGTCGCAGCATTTAATGATGCTCGCACAAAGACCGAATCCCTTACATCCTCAGAGATGGCCAAGGTTACCGGAGACCTGAAGCTTCCCGGTGGCCTTAAGTTTCCTTTTTAGCTTTTGGGGAATCCAACACCATGGCTAGCAAAGAAATTCTAACCGTCACCCCTGGGGCACTATCTCGCATTCAGGCCCTCCTTGCGGCGCGGAAAAAACCTGCCTTAGGCGTTCGCCTTTCAGTGAAAACGAAGGGCTGCTCAGGGCTTGCTTATGCCCTTGAATACGTAGACGAAGCGCGTGAGGGGGATGAAGTGGTGGCCTTGCCTGATAGCGTTCGTCTGTACGTTGACCCAGGTGCGCTTTTATTTTTAATTGGCTCTGAAATGGATTATCAAGAAGATGCGCTGAAGTCTGGCTTTCTGTTTCGCAACCCTAACGAAAAAGGAAAATGCGGGTGCGGTGAATCTTTCCATGTCTGATACAGATCAACCTCTCCTCGATGCTTTTTCCATCCTGGGCATTGAGCCTTGCTTTGAGTTAGATTTAGCTGCTTTAGAGCAAACTTATCTGGAAGCTCAACAACGTATTCATCCAGATAGGCTGAAAACCTCCCCCCTCGCCCAACAAGCAGCCACGCGCTTGTCCTCCCAAGCAACCCAGGCTTATCACAAGTTAAAAGACCCCTTGACCCGCGCAGAGGCTCTGTTTCAAGCAAAGAAAGCCTGGCCTTTGCCGCCTGTTGAGGCCTGCGGCACAGAGCTTCTTGAGGAGATGATGGAGCTTCAAGAACAGGCAGAACAACAGACCCAAAACGCCCCTGAATTTATGACCCATCTTGAAACCCTCACCCAAAAAGCGTACACAGATTTAGGCGCTGTTTTCAACACAACGCTAGACCTGGAAAAAGCCTCGTATGCCTATCACCGATTTGCTTACCTTCAAAAATTGAAAGCACGCTTGGCTGGAAATTTACAGAAAATGCCCCTCTAAAGCATCCCAAGCCTCTTTCTCCAACCGCCTTCCGGAAAGCGCGTTAAATGCAGAAACACCTGTGGGGGAGGTCATATTCACCTCGGTCACATAGCCCCCAATAAAATCAACCGCCACAAACCAAATGTTGTGTGCTTGGAGAAGTTCCCCTATGCGCTCGCATGCCTCTTGCTCTTTTGATGTTAGCGTGGTTGGCAGAGCTTCTGCCCCCGCAACCAGGTTCGAAAGAATGCTTTGGGGCTTGGGCTTTCTGGTGAAAAACCCTGCTAT
>JBOFKH010000234.1:0-1290 GCA_051657225.1 Alphaproteobacteria bacterium | reverse complement strand
AACCTGTCTTGTCTGCGGGATGGCAACGTTATAAGGACCAACCTGAGAGAGGGGGTAGAGTGTCGAAAGGTACTTTGCTTACCCCTGGACAATCATCATTATTGCCCACAGATCGGGTCGCAGCAAACCTAGAAAAACTAGAGCAGTTAATAGCCTTCGGCTTGGAAAACTCTAGGATCATTCTATGATCTTAACTAGGAATCCCCGTCTCTTTAGAGCGGGGAGGTTTCAATATTACCCCCCCCGGTGCCGCTTTTTTGTTACGAAATTCTCCCCTTAACCCAAAGCTCTTCGTATCCATCCGATCGCCTTTTCTCCAAGATTGCTTCAAGCGAGGCAGGGCTTTTGTTTTCGGACTTTTTCGGTTTTGTAGGTTTAGCCAAAAATTTGCTCATCTGACCCGGCATTTTTGGATCTTCTTTTGGGGTTTGTTTAGCGATCGCTTGTTTCATTTTTTTACTGACTTCATCCGATAAATGTTTTCTAGTTGATGCTTTTCGCAATCGATATCCAGAGCAATTTGCTCATCGATTTTCCCTTTCATAAACCACAGAAATTTCCAGTATAGTCTATCAAAAAATTTCTGATTGAAGACTGCGATCGCCGCTCCTGTTATTACCACAAAAAGGACAATCCAAATCGAAGAAACAACAGTCTGTGCAACGGCTTCAGGATTCTGGGCGGGTTGCGAAATTTCAGTTTTTGTTTGCATGGCATTGGCCTAGTTTTACAATCTCTAACTCATTGTTATTTTTGGTAAAACAGATTGAATCATTCACTTTTACTTGATCATACATCTTTCTTTTTTTTGTTGGGACCCTGACTTGTCCCTCAACCAAATAAGGGGTTGAAATAAACAATATCCCATCTGATTTTTTGTACACATATCCATTGAAGACATTTTGTTTTGTTGGGTTCTGCGATCGCAATCCAACAAAGCCAACAACTATCGACAAAGCTACAAAAAACCAAAAATAATGAGAATGCAAAAAGTTAGTTTTCATGATTTCTCGCCAAGCCTATTGCGTTTTCGTCAAACGTTTTCGAGTTGAATGACTTTAAAGTTACTGCAACGGAATTGCTAGGCATGAATTGATACTTTCCGGGTTCATTCCCAACAAAAGTAAAATTGTTTACTGGGAATGGATTTACAACAATTAGAGCGACAAAAAACGTAATGTACAATGCAATAGATGCAAACAAAGCTTTTAGAAATTTATTCATTGCGATCGCCTTCTCGTCCTACCCTACTACTACTTTTGTTTGCTTGAGCCATGCCAAGGCCAGTTC
>JBOFKH010000233.1:0-13955 GCA_051657225.1 Alphaproteobacteria bacterium | reverse complement strand
GGCCTATGATGGCTTGATTCTCAATGGATACGACCACTACAGGGTTTTTCATTCAAGAGATGAATTTGCCCGAGGAAAATGTCATGTGAATGGCATCGAAAGCTTTTGGAGCTTCGCTAAAAGACGACTCGCAAAATTCAATGGGTTGACGAATAAAAACTTCCTCTTGCACCTTCAGGAGTGTGAGTTTAGATTCAATCATAGGGGGCAAAAAAACTTCCTCCAATATCTGTGGAAAATGTGGAAAAATTAATCCATGCTAGTCTAGACCCTTGTTTAAGTTGTCCATTGTTAAGCGTAAGGGCTGTTTCGACATACCCTTGAAATTGTGAATTTAAGTTTGAATCAGCGTTGAGCTATTCTTTCGCAGTTTCACCAAGCTCATTTTGGATTCGTCTTTGCTCAGTTTCACTTTTTCTTCGCAGCTCATTTTGTTTTTCATGATAGCTTTTGTTTGAATTGATAATTCGATCGCGCTCTGACAAAAATGCATCATGCTCTTTGTTTGCTAACACAGGGATAATAACAATCGTTTTCATGAAAGCAAACGTCAAAGTTATGCACAAAATTTTTCTCATCATATCCTATTTTTTATCTTACAGTCATCTTAATGTGATCATAAATAAATTAATTATTATGAAAAATAAATTTCACCTGTTAACGCATTCTTTTTTTCATATTTTTTGGGGATAAAAGCATGGTATACCTGTGGTCAAAGAAGAACCTGGAGGGTTTGTAGATGTTTTTGTCTTTTGCTGAATTGCTTCGTTTTCTTGGGGAACGTGAGGTAGCATCACTTGACCTGCGTTTTACAGATTTGCAAGGCACCTGGCGCCATGTGACGCTTTATGCAAAAGCGGTTGATGAAGCCCTTTTAGAAAGAGGAATCTCGTTTGAAGGGTCTTTTATTCCTGGGTGGGGTGATGAAAAACTGCTTGATCTATTTTTAAAGCCAAAAGTTGAAACGGCCGCGATAGACCCTTTTACGGCACAACCAACCCTTGTTGTTTGTTGTGAGGTGTGGGATCCACGCACCCAACAACCTTATGTCAAAGATCCGCGAAGCCTTGCGGTGCGAGCTGAAGCTTACTTAAAATCCCAGGTAGACATTGCAGATCAAGCTTTTTTTAGCCTGGAACCAGAATTTTTTATCTTTGTAGATGAAGAGAGGAATCTTAATTTTAAGCCAGAGATAGGTGGTTATTTATCAGTTCCGCCTGCGGATCAGTTTCATGACATGCGAGATGAAATGTTAGCGGGGCTTGCGCAAATGGGACTTAGTCCTACACAACACCGGCATGGTCTTGCGCCTTGCCAGCATCAGCTCAGCTTTCGCTATGATACATTGGTGAAAAGCGCAGATCACCTGCAGGTTTATAAATATGTGGTGCAGAACGTTGCGTTTACCTATGGGAAGACAGCGACCTTCATGCCACAAACTCTGGCCGACACCCATGGTTTAAGGATGCACATCAATCAATCCCTCTTAAAGCAGGGGGCCTCGTGTTTTTCTGGAGATGTTGACGCAGGGCTTTCTCAAACTGCACGCTACTATATCGCAGGATTGATTACCCACGGAAAAGCTTTAAGCGCTTTCACAAACCCTACCGCAAGTATTGGAGCCCCCCGCGGGCTCAGGTGTAAAAATCAGTGGATTGAAGCCCGCTTTCCAGGTCCATCAGCCAACGGCTATCTTGCGCTTTCAGCAATATTAATGGCGGGATTAGATGGCATTAAACGTAAATTGGAACCAGATTTATCGGGCATCGGCTACCCACTTCCAGTTTCTCTCGATGAGGCTTTAAACGCCTTGGATCAAGATCGTACCTTTCTGAAAGAAGGAGACGTATTCACAGACCAAATGATTGGCGCATACATCAACCTGAAGAGGCAAGAGGTATGAGCTCATCTGCAAAGGGACTGCAGAGTCACCGAACTTAAGGTTTATCAAAGTTTTTTAGAGCCTACTCGCGCAAATTTCCCCATTTCCTCCTGCTGATGATCCACTTTCAGATTCTTCTTCTAGCCCCAATATGGCACGAGCGACGCGCTCCGCACGTTCTTGTACTTTTAAGAGGGGAATCATTTGCCAGGGAGCCGGAAAAAGAGTCTCTACAACCATGCGATAAACACGACGTTCAGAGGGTATCTTCGCAATACCCTCTACGTGAAGTCGAGCAATTTTTTGGCTTTCTAAGAGATATTTGCTTATAACACTTATATCAATCCCAGGCTTTCCATTAAAATCAGCTGAAAAAAGCTCGAGAAACTCAAGAGGAAGCCCAGGATGCTCTGCAGGTTTCATAAAAGAAATGCAGTAAGGGTTCGCCCAAGAGGATACAGGGTAATATCCCAGAGAAAGTTTCGCAAACTCGAGTTCTGAAACCGTAAACAAAAAAATTCCTGGAACTTTGAGCAAATAATCCGCAAGACTTTGTGGAGCTGAAAGCCCTTGTCTAAATATTTTATTGATAGAACCATCTTCAAAACGTTGTTTTATATCCCCTTCAAGCAAACCTTCCGTTGAGGCTAAGTTTCGAGATAATTCAGCTAAATAAACAGCGGTGCCTTGTTTTTCATTATTTTCAAAAAGATTAAAAGCCAACTTGGCACGTTGCGCGCACGCTAAATAAACATTTTCAGGAAATTCTTCTGATTTAGAAGATATTTTTATATCTCGTACGTTGTTCTCTCTTAAAAAAAAGCTGAGTTCAGGCGTAAAAGAATCTTCTTTGCTTAGTACAACAGAGCAATGATCCGGAAATTTTTCAATCAAGAATTTAAAATTTTCTTTTGCTTTTTTCTTCATGCATTCATCTAAAGAGCGTTTATTTCTCTCAAAAAAAAGTTTATTTTCTGACAATGAGATACTTGATATTGGTTTTCCATCAAAAGGGAAGGAGTCGTCTGTTTCAAAAGCTAATACCTTAGTCGCTTTTTCCCAACTCACCTCAGTCACGCCATCTAAAAAATTACAAGATTGTATTCCAGATCTTTGGTTGAGACGTAAACAATCTATCCTATCATCGCCAAACTCCCCTGAATCGCCATAACGAGGAATAGACAGCCTAAAAGAATCTAGTTCTGGCATCATCTCAAAAATCTTATCAATTGGACAAGAGGCCAATTCTTCAAGACAAATTTCTGGTTCTGCAAAGGTAAAAAGTTTTAAACGAGAAAATTTACTTGTTCGTTTAGCAAGCCACTCGATTCCCAAGGATCGATCTAGTTTAGAAACGTAAAAAACAGAATCAGATTTCTCAGGGTCTGGGCTGTCGCTTTCAATGCGTGTAACATCCACGATAGCTCTATAACAGGAAAGAATAGAAAGTTTTGTGATATTATCAGGAATGCAATCTGCTTCAATAAATTTCTCATCTGCAAGATTTTTCAGAAATCCAACATCTGAAATAAATAGCTCTTTTAGATCAGGAAGAGAGGGCTTTGTTTTTTTTAATAAATCTCCCTCCATAAAGGACGAAACAAACGAAAGCTTTTCTATTTTTCCTGGGCAGAGCGAGCAAAGCTTCACCAATGTGTCAGTATCAATAACAGTATGAGAAAATTCAAAACTTTTTAGGTTGGTTAAGTAAGGCAAAGAATCAGGGGAACATATTTTTTGCAAAAAAGATGCTCCAAGTTGCTTCCAAGGAAAATTGTCAAAAACAAGGTGCAAGACTTCCGCTTTTTTTAGTTCTTCAAGGATTTTTTCTAAAAAATTGTCTCGGTGCACATCAGGAATTTGAATTTTTTTTTTTTCGAAATGAGGCTTTAATGTCGAAAACTCAAACCTATCTATTCCCTTGAACGCAAAAGGAAGATTTGTGCTGACGACCAACCTATCATTAATATCCGTTGGTCTGTATGTTTTAACTGCCCAAGTTTCCTGAAAATTTCCAATATTTTCAAAATAATCGAGGCGCACAAGCCTCGGAGGTGGAACGAGCACACTTATGGCAGGAAAATAGGAGAGAAAAAAAGTTGATGCCCACAAAAAACTTCGTATACTCACTCCAAACCCCCCAAACTTCAGTGAAAAACCTCAAGCTTCTATTTATACCCTTCAAAAAGCCGAGAATCACTCAGCGATTTTCTCTTGCTTGAACGGAAAGTAGAAGCATCTTTCCTGAAACCATTCGAGGACAAAGTAGCTTCGTCAAAAGATCTTGCCTTCTGCGCATTTGGCTTTTTTAAAAAATCTTTCCCCCAAAATAAGTCCCCACAAGAAGCCGAAAAATTATAGGCAGGAGACGTGCTTTGAGATTCATCCGCTTCATCGTGCAAAGCAACAACTGAGAGATCGCCAGCTCCACAAAAATGCATGATCCTAGCTAAGCGTTCTATACGGATCTTTCGCATTAATTCAAAATTTCTCTCCCCTCCATCAAAATTCGACACGAATAACTCTTCCGCGTTAGACGCGTTAGGTAACATAGATAAGTCTTGCCCTACAGCGCTACCCGTGCTTGAAGGAGAGGTTACGACCATAAGCGGAGCTTGAGAGGTTTGAGTTGCTGCATTTACCATTTTTGGAGAGGCTTGCAAAGGTGTTTGAGGTATTCTAGCAGCATATTCGCTGCTAAACATGGGTTCTGGCTGCTTTATGTTTTCAATATTTGATTCCTGTCGAGTGCCAGAAAGTGTTGCACCTAGGGTCTCAACAGGCTGCGTATCAGACAAATCTTTCAGCAACCTCCTGGAAACGGTCTCAGCTGATTCGCCGCTGGAATCCTCTCCATCTTCTTCTTGGTGTTGCCCAACAAATCTTTGAGGTTCACTCCGTGAAAACGTGGAAAGTTCCGAAGGTTCTTCTGAAGAAAGAAAAGGAAAGTCGGTGCTTTCAACCTTAGTTCTGCGACGAGAGCCTCCATTTGAGAGAGGAGGCACAGTTCCGCTCCCGCTTCTTACAGCGGCGCTCCTTTGAAAAGGAGATATTTCATTAAAAAACCTGATTTCTCCCGGAAGTGGGATGCTAAAAACTAAAAACAGAATTGTAAAAGCGCAAAAAACATGTGTTGAGTCCACCATAACACACCCCCTTAAAGTTGTTTCGTCTGTAAACTGCAATTACATGTTAAATTATAGTAAAAAAAATACATTATCAATTATATTTTTAATAACAATATAAAAAATAAGCGTATTTTTTCTTTTATTTAAATAAAAAGTACAATTACAATAGATTATTGTATTTTGTTTTTCAATCAAATAACGCCTCTCAGCTTCTACAACAAATACAACTTGACGTATAGCTTGAAGAATGGCTTGTATAATCTTGGAATTTTAAGATAATCAACTGGTTCGCGCACGATGACGTTATTGGTTCAGAAATTTGGAGGCACGTCCCTTGCAGATTTAGAGCGCATCCACCATGTGGCACAGCGCGTCGCCCAAGCTTACCATCAAGGATACCAGCTGGTGGTGGTGGTCTCTGCCATGGCGGGTGTTACCAATCAGATGGTTGGGTGGCTGGGAGAAGCGTTTCCTGGGAACTTCGCAACCCAAGCAGCTTCTGATGTGGTGTTGTCTTCTGGGGAGCAAATAACCTGTGGGTTGTTGACTCTTGCTTTGCAATGCTTAGGGCTGCCCGCAAAGACTTGGCTGGGCTGGCAGATTCCTATCCTAACGGGAAAAAAACATGGCGATGCAGATATCATGGATATTCTGGCTACCAACCTGAGGGCTTCCTTAGCAGCAGGTGAGATTGCAGTGGTGGCGGGCTTTCAGGGGGTTACTTCAGATGGCCAGATTACAACCCTGGGCAGGGGTGGGTCTGATACAACAGCTGTGGCTCTAGCGGCCTATCTGCAGGCAGAGCGCTGTGATATTTATACAGATGTGGAGGGCGTTTACACGGCAGACCCTCGTCATGTTCAGGGTGCGAAAAAGCTTGAAACCCTCACCTATGATGAAATGCTAAGCCTTGCCGCTTCTGGCGCCAAAGTGCTTCACCCTCGCGCTGTTAAATTTGCAAAAGACTATGGCGTGAATTTGCGGGTGCTATCCAGCCTCCATACTGCGCCGGGTACGTCTATTTCGTCCGCAACATCTGCAAGCAGGTTTATCAGCGGCATCACCCATACATCAGATTATACGCAAGTTTATCTTCAAGGGCTCTCACCGGATTGGCATTTTGGCTTGCTCGAGGGTGTGTTTTCCACCCATGGGTGTTTACCAGACATGCTTTCTATTGAATGGGACAATGCTGGAAGCCCTCATACAGCATCATTTGCATTGCATGATCGAAGGCTCAGCCATCTTATTGATAGCATGGAAAAAAATAAAGATTCTCTGGGGATCTCTTCCATCTCTCTTAAATCAGAGTTGGCCCAATTGTCTTTGGTGAAGGGAAGCGGGTGGCAAGACCGAAGTGTGGCGCGCTTTAAAATGATTGAAGCATTTGAGAAGGCTTACATTCCTTTTTATGCCATCTCTACCTATGCACAAAAAATCTCATTTTTGGTTGACCAGGTCCACGTTCATCCATTAACGTATCTTCTGCATCAAGCTTATGAATTACACAACGTGTGAGAATCCCGTCTTTGTCTACGTCTTTTTATCTGAACCATTTATGGAAAAAAGGAACTGAATTTTTGGGGGTGCCCTATGCCATTTTAGGCGGTGCTATGACGTGGGTGTCTGAACACCGTTTGGTTTCTAGCATCTCAAACGCGGGAGGATTTGGCATTCTTGCCTCTGGTTCTATGCCGCCAGAATTGTTGCGGGAAGAGATTCGCAAAACCCAAGCCGCCACCCAAAAGCCTTTTGGGGTGAATTTGATTGTGTTGCATCCTCAGCTTGAGGGTTTAGCCGCCGTGTGTGTGGAAGAGAACGTTTCCCATGTTGTGCTAGCAGGGGGGCTGCCTCCTAAAAAAATTATTGAGCAGCTGCACCAAGGTGGTTGTAAAGTCATCGGGTTTGCACCCTCGTTGATTCTGGCAAGGAAGGTCGTTCGCCTTGGTGTGGATGCTTTCATTATTGAAGGAACCGAGGCAGGTGGACATATTGGTCCCATCTCTACCAGCGTTTTGGCCCAAGAAATTTTACCCCACATCCAAGATGTGCCTATTTTTGTAGCAGGTGGCATTGGGCGCGGCGATACAGTGCTCAGCTACCTTGAAATGGGGGCGGCAGGGTGCCAGCTTGGGACACGGTTTGTCTGTGCTACAGAATCTATTGCCCATGATCAATTCAAGCAAGCTTTTGTCCGCGCTCAATCTAGAGATGCAACGATTTCTCAACAGTTAGACCCCAGGTTTCCTGTAATTCCTGTGCGGGCGCTGGCCAATCAAGGAACGCGCCGCTTCATGGAAATTCAACAACAGGTTATTGACCGTTTTAATCAAGGGGCGCTCACCCAAAAAGAAGCGCAGCTTGAAGTTGAGCATTTTTGGGCAGGTGCGTTGCGGCGTGCTGTTATAGATGGGGATGTCGAGCATGGCTCTGTGATGGCAGGCCAAAGTGTTGGCATGGTTACCCAGGTGGAGCCCGCTGCAGATATCATTCAACAGCTTCTTCAGGAAATTTTTATGGCCCTTGAAAAGCGAGGCGGGTACGCTTGTGAGCCTCAACCTTCCTCACAACAACAGGTCTGTTAAAAAGGGGAAATTTTTATGTCTCAGCCACAGTCCCATCACACCAAGCTTTTGATTATAGGTGCGGGGCCCGCAGGCTATACAGCGGCTATTTATGCAGCCAGGGCTGGTCTGGAACCTCATTTGGTGACAGGTTCCCAGCCGGGGGGGCAGCTGATGACCACGACGGATGTAGAAAATTACCCAGGTTTCCGAGACCCCATCCAAGGCCCGTGGTTGATGGAAGAGATGCGGAACCAGGCAATTGCCGTGGGAACTGTGCTTCATACAGATCTCATCACCCAGGTTCAGCTAGACAAACGTCCTTTTGTGTGTAGGGGGGAGAAAGCGACCTATCAAGCAGAAGCGCTGATTATTGCCACGGGGGCCCAGGCCAAGTGGTTGAACATTGAAAGCGAAACCCATTTTCGTGGTTATGGGGTTTCTGCCTGCGCCACCTGTGATGGATTTTTCTTTAAAAATAAACCGGTGGTCGTGGTTGGGGGGGGCACCACCGCCGTAGAAGAGGCCCTGTTTTTAACCCACCATGCCTCCCATGTAACGCTGGTTCATCGGCGTAATAGCCTACGGGCTGAGAAAGTATTGCAAGAGCGTCTTTTCAAAAACCCAAAAATCACCGTCATCTGGGACTATGTTGTGGAAGAAATTTTTGGAGCCGAAAAGCCTTTTCGTTCCGTGGAAGGGATCCGCTTGCGTCACACCCAAACAGGGGAATTAAAAGAACTTTCAGCAGAAGGTATTTTTATTGCCATTGGTCATGCGCCAAACACCTCTCTTTTTAAGGAGTGGCTTCCCCTGGATGAAACTGGATACATCATTCCCAAGGGACCAGGAACTCACACGACTATTCCTGGTGTTTTTGCGGCGGGGGACGTGCAAGATAAGGTTTATCGCCAAGCGGTAACTGCTGCAGGTCAAGGCTGTATGGCGGCTTTGGATGCTGAGAAATTCTTACATCAATAGACCTCTTTCGAAATCTAGTAAAATTTAACCCACTATTTTTAAGCCTTTTTTTACGCTCTTGGCAGAAAATAAACCTATAAAAACAACGTATTAAAAGGCTTTCAAAACGATGCTACCTATTTTAAAAATTCATGCTTCCTTAATCTTTTTCTTGAGTTTAGTTTCTGGTGCTGCAGCAGAAATGTATGGCACTTACCTCAACCTTTCAGGCTATCGGGTTGTCCTTGAGGAACTGTCCAATGGCAATAAACAGACAACTCTCAACACCGGTGGAAAAGCTAAAACTAGAAAAAAGCTAGGAGAACAGATTAATCACAGGCTAACACTTTATAAAGAAAATGAAAAAGATCCTTTTAAAATTCTGATGATTACAGACCAAAAACAAAACTGTGCGCGAAACATGCTAGCGCGATTTTTTAACCATCAGCATTTAATAAGCTTGACGGATGTTACACCAAAAAAAGAACAAAAACCTTTTCAAAAAATTCAAGAAGTTCAAAAAGATTGGAGCAAACATGAGTGTATTGCTGGTCCTGATCTTACCTTTTTAGGCTTTGATGTAGAGATTAAAAATGATGATGTAACGCTTCAACAAGGTGTCAGCAAATTGTTCTAAAAATGAAAAATTTATGAAGGAGAAATTCATGTTTATATCTATAAAACGCTTTGTCTTTTTTTACTGTCTATTGGGAGTATTGTCGACAGCATCTGTGGCTGGTATACACGCTATGTACGCTGTATACCTTAACCAATCGAGGTATACTGTTCGGCTTACAGAGCTTTCTAACAAACAAAAAGTAACTGAAATGCGCACAGGAGGATCTTTCAAAACCCCAAAGGTGCTTGGAAAAATGAATCATCAGCTAGAATTGTTGGATGAGAAAGGAGCAATTTTCAAAACCATTAAAATTGAGGATCCAAAGCAAGCTTGTCACAGTAAATGGAATTTTGCGAATCTTCTCCAACCAGAATATAAAGCAATTTCCCTTGATAAAACAGACCCTGGTTCTTTTTGGAATCAATCAATTTGCTTATCTGGCATTATAGGTGACTTTTCCGGACTAAATGTTACGATAAAAAACGATGGTATTGTGCTTGAACAAGGCCTTGATGAAAGTATTTTAAGGCCTTAAAAAATT
This sequence comes from Alphaproteobacteria bacterium, assembly GCA_051657225.1. Lineage (GTDB taxonomy): Bacteria > Pseudomonadota > Alphaproteobacteria > Holosporales > JBOFFI01 > JBOFFI01. The sequence continues at coordinate 4,261 of JBOFKH010000233.1, read as the reverse complement.
CTCTCTTAGGCTGCCTCAGAAAGAAGCTCTTTCCCTTCTTCCAAAGAAGAGGTGCTTTTTTTGAGGTTCTGTTTGTCCAATTTTTCAAAATGATAAATAGCCCAGGTAAACGCAGCCATCACCGGAATCATAATCACCCAAAGGCCAAAATTTCCAAACCAGGACGTTAAATACACAAGCCCGAAGGAGGTTGAAATGAACATCAATGCTCCTGAAATCGCATATATAAGGCTCACAGATGTCACGCGCTTTAAGACCGGAAAATGGGCAAAAAAGACAGCGAACGCAGGTAAGCCAGATGCAAAAACAGAAATTCCTGCTTGAATCCAAAATAATTGAAAGGGGGTCTCGAGGTTCGTTAATATAAAGGGACAAAGGAAGATGAGCAAACAAGCGCACCACAGGTTAAATTTCACAATCTTCAAGGGGTATATCTTATAGCTGAGGAACACAAGAACGCTTGAGGTGCAAGCTTGCAATATGGAAACAAGGAGATTTTGGTGAATCACTTGTTGAGCGGTATACCCAAATATTTCCTTGAGAAGATGGGCGCAATGGACGTAAGAAAAATAAAAACTGATGGGAGACAGAGAAAAAACAAATAAAAGGGCGAAAAGTGTTTTTTTATCTACTTTTTCTTGTACGACCATTAATCCTTTTTTGATTTTATTCTCTCTTTCTTTTTTCATCTTGAGAAATTCTGGCGTTTCCCGAAGCCGGGTGCGGGCGATGGATCCTACCATGGCAATGCCTGCCCCAATCCAAAAAGCCACACGCCAATTGAACGTAAAACTCATCACAAGGCTTGCGACGCCCAAAGCTGCCATGCTGCCAAAGCGAGCAAACAGATCTACCGCAGCTACAACAGGATAGCGTACAGGCGGTTGGGTACTTTCTGTTAAATAGACTTCTGCGCTAATAATTTCTCCTAAAGAGGAAATGCCTTGTAACATCCGGCAAAGGGTGACTCCCCAAGCAGCCATGATGCCAATTTCTGCGTAAGTGGGGAGGTTGGCCATAATGATACAAGAAACCGCCATTAAGGATGTAGTCAAAACCACGGTCATTTTTCTCCCAAAAGTATCTCCGATATATCCAAAAAGTAGAGCTCCGAAAGGCCTCAAGACAAACGTTGAGCAAAATGCGAAGGCTGAAAGCAGAGAGGCGGTAAAAGGATCTGTCTTCGGGAAAAAAAGGTCATTTAAAAGGACGGCCATATGCACATATAGCATCAAATCAAAACATTCCAGAAACGTTCCAATCTGCAAAAGCCCTGCGGCCTCTTTTTGCTGACGGGTTAGAGACGAAAAAAAGCCCACAGAAAAGCCCTCCTTTTTTTGCTTAGTTATTTTTAAATTAGATCTCTTAAGCTGCCTCAGAAAGGAGCTCTTCTGCTTCTTCCAAAGGATGCGTGCTTTTTTCGAGGTTAGGTTTGTCCAATTTTTCGAAATGGTTGATGGACCAAGTAAACGCAGCCATCACTGGAACCATAATCACCCAAAGACCAAAATTTCCAAACCACGACGTTAAATACACAAGCCCGAAGGACGTGACGATATACATCATGGCCCTGGAAACCGCATAGATGAAGCTTACGGATGTAATCCGTTTTAAGACCGGAAAATGTGCATAAAAGATGGCATAGGCTGGAAAGCCTGATGAAAAAATAACCACGCAGGCCTGAATCCAAAAAAGTTGCGTCCCACTGGTTAGATGACCCAACAAAAAAGGACAGATCAAAATAAGCATATAACTTACCTTGATGTTAAATTTTACAATTTTTAACGGGTAAATTTTGTAGCTAAGAAACACAATAACCGCTGAGGTAAAAAATTGAAGCGTCGAAACAAAAAAGTTCTGCTGAACAACCTGTTCAGCCGTGTAGGGATGTAAGAAAAGTAAAAACTGATGGGCCACGAACAAAACATCAGCAAAAGGGCAAGAGCTGTTTTCTTATCTATTTTCTCTTGCTCAGTACCCAAGCCTTTTTGAAGGATCTCTTTTTTATGCTGTTTCATCTTGAGAAATTCTGGCGTTTCCCGAAGCCGGGTGCGAGCCACAGATCCCACCATGGCAATCCCTGCGCCAATCCAAAAAGCCACCCGCCAATTAAATGTAAAGCTCATCACAAGGCTTGCGACAGCTAAAGCCATCATAGATCCAAAATCAGAAAAGGCTCTTACCGCCGCAACAATAGGGTAACGCACAGGAGGTTTCGTGCTTTCTGTTAAATAAACCTCTGCAGCAACGATCTCTCCTAAGGAAGACATCCCTTGAAGCATGCGGCAAATCGTGATGCCCCAAGCTGCTGCTATTCCAATTTCTGCATAGGTGGGAAGGTTGGCCATAATGATGCAGGCAACAGCCATCATAGAGGTTGTAAATACAACTGTCATTTTACGCCCAAATGTATCTCCAATATAGCCAAAAAGCAGAGATCCAAAGGGTCTGAGCACATAGGTTGAGCAAAATGCAAAAGCAGAGATTAGAGATGACGTAAAAGGGTCTGTCTTCGGGAAAAAAAGATCGTTTAGTAATACCGCTAAATGCACATAAAGCATCAGGTCAAAATATTCCAGAAACGTTCCAATCTGCAAAAGCCCTGCGGCCTCTTTTTGCTGACGGGTTAGAGACGAAAAAAAGCCCATAGAAAAGCCCTCCTTTTTTTGCTTATTTATTGAATAAAAAAAACAATTCGTCAATTTTTTTTCAATTTTATAACCTTGCGTTAATCTCAGGACAGGCTTGGGAGATGCTCGTGACCTTGACAATCGTTTTCTAAAAACATACCTTTACCCTAAAGAATTTTTATCGAGGATGCATTTCATGTCTTTTCAACTCCCTCAGCTCCCCTATAGCCTTCAGGCGCTTGAGCCTCATATCTCTCAAAAAACGTTAGAGTTTCACCACGGCAAACACCATCAGGCTTATGTGACGAATCTGAATAATTTGCTGAAAGGAACCGATCTTGAGGGGAAATCTCTGGAAGATATCATTTTTGCGTCAGCACAGTCACCAGACAAAGCTTCTATTTTCAACAATGCTGCCCAGGTTTGGAATCACACCTTTTTTTGGAACAGTATGTCCCCCCAAGGTGGTGGCGAAGTGAAAGAAGGTCCGCTGAAAAAGGCTCTTATCAAAACTTTCGGAAGTGTTGAACAGTTCTTGGAACAGTTTAAACAAGCAGCAGCAACCCAATTTGGAAGTGGCTGGGCGTGGCTTGCGCTGAACACGGCAGGTGATCTGGTTATCAACAAAACGAGCAATGCAGATTTGCCCCTAACATACGGCAAAAAACCACTTCTGACATGCGATGTATGGGAGCACGCCTATTATTTAGACTATCAAAACCGTCGCCCAGACTATCTCTCCACTTTCGTCACCCATTTGATTAACTGGGACTTTGCGGAACAACAGTTTTTGGGGAACTCCGCGTAGGTGTTTTATCTCGGACGGTTACCACAACGAAAGGATATGGTGAGACTTTAATTTAATCCTGTTTGGCTTCTACTAAAATATCTGAGGCTCGCTGGAAAGCTGGCGTTCCTTTGGGCAGCGTTTGCTGGGCTCGTTGGGCCTGTTGAGCTGCGTAGGTTTTATCTCCTTTTCGAAGCCCCATTTCCGCCAAGGCAAGGGACATCATCCCCATTTGCTTTGCTTGCCCATAGGCAACGCTCAGCAAACGCCAGACAAAGGGCTCTTCTTTATCCTCAGGAGACAGTTTTTCAAGCAGCTGAATGCCTCGTTTTCGAAGCGCTTCTTGTTGGGATTCGATAAAAATTTGGGCGGCAAGGAGCTGCAGCAACACCGCGCGCGGTTTTTCTCGCAGTGCAAGTTCAACTTCCGTAATTGCCTGCGGAATTTTGCGGCTTTCTAGAAAAATTTGGGCCCGAAGCTCGTGGACATAGGGTGCGGGGTTGTGCAACTTCCCTGGTTTGAGCTCCACCAGCAGCCGCTGGCTCTCTTCCAAGGCTTCTCCAAAGCGTGAAGCGCGGTAGAGGGCGATGGCCCTTGCATATCGGTCCTCTGGAGCCAAAGAGGATGAGGCTTGCAACACCGCTTCAGGTCGCATCATGTAAGCGGCAATTTTCTTCTTAAGCCATATAAATTTATTTACCAATTTGGGGGGCATGGCTGTGTGCTTGGCTAAAGCAAGGCTGTGCTCTATGGCTTCAATCCGGTCTTTGCTTAAAGGGTGGGTACGAGTATAGGGGTATTGACGCGCTTCTGACAGATCATCTTTTTCTTTAAATTTTTCAAA
>JBOFKH010000232.1:0-4631 GCA_051657225.1 Alphaproteobacteria bacterium | reverse complement strand
AATCTCAAGGATCTGCGCCATCGTCACCGTGCCGCTCTTACCCCCACGCCCAGGCGTTACTGAACCCTTGCCGATACCTGCTGCTTTTTTCAAAAAATAACTATTAGGCGGCGTTTTCATCACAAACGTGAATGTGCGGTCCGCATAAGCCGTAATGACGACAGGAATAGGAATCCCCTGCTCCATATTTTGGGTTTGCGCGTTAAAAGCTTTGCAAAATTCCATAATATTAAGCCCTCTTTGCCCTAAAGCTGGACCAATCGGTGGAGATGGATTCGCCTTTCCAGAGGAAACTTGAAGCTTTATATACCCCACAATTTTCTTTGCCATACCAAAAAACTCCTCAGCTAAAAACTTAGCAGTTCATAAAAACGAAATCCACCATATCGCTTTTTTTAAACTTTTTCAACCTGAATAAAATCTAAATCAATGGGCGTCGCTCTTCCAAAAATGGAAACCGAAACTTTGAGACGGGTTTTCTCCGCATCAACCTCTTCAACAAGGCCTGTAAAAGAAGCAAAAGGCCCCTCACAAACCCTGATTTTTTCACCAACTTCGAACATCAATGTTACTCGAGGCCGATCAATGGAATCTTGGACCTGCCCTAAAATTCGATTGACTTCCGCCTGGCTCATAGGAGAGGGCCTTTCTTTGACCCCCAAAAAACCACTGACCTTCGGAACGCTTCGGACAAGATGCCAGGTATCATCTGTTAATACCATTTTTACCAAAATGTAACCCGGAAAAAAATTCTTCTCTTTACTGGTTTTTACACCATTTTTAACTTCAAGAACATCTTCCTTTGGAATCAAAATCGTTTCAATTAAAGAAGAAAGGTTAACCCTTACGGCCTGCTCACGTATATCTTCAGCAACCCTGTTTTCAAAATTGGAATGGACGCTTACAACATACCAACGAGCTTTTTGCTCCGCCATAACTCTAATGCCCCCACCCTAACACAAAACGCACGCAAAACCCTAAAATTTGATCCACAATCAAGAAGAAAATAGCAAACGCGAGGACCATAAAAAAAACCAACACACTCGTAACGATCACTTCCTTAGAAGTCGGCCAAGTTACCTTTAAAATTTCTTGGCGAGTTTGCCGAAAAAATTGAAAAACAGAAGTTTTTTTGTTTGCTTTTGCCAACATTTCCTTAAAACCTTAATAAGCTCTCACAACCCGAAGAAGTTTTCCTCTAATAAAAAAAAGTCATGAAACAAATCTATACCTCTTTCCAACCCACAACACAAGCCCCTATATAATAAAATACATCCTTAAGGCTTAATAATTTTGGCAGGAGTGGAGGGACTTGAACCCCCAACCCCCGGTTTTGGAGACCGGTGCTCTAGCCAATTGAGCCACACTCCTATTAAAAACTGCGAGCCGTTTTTCAGGTGTTTAGATAACACATTTTGATCTAGAAATAAACCAATTTATAAAAATGTGAGAATTCGTTTAAAGATAAAACGCCCCACAGCTTTCAGATAGGCTATAAAAAGCACTTCATATTTTATTTCAAATGGATAGTGAAAATTTTAAAAATAAAAAATTGAAAATAAAGAAAAATTTTATTAAAATAAAAAAATAATTAGTTAAAATAACAAAAGCTTTTTGAAAGATTTTTTGTCATGTCGAACAATTTCAAATTTATTTTATGTTTATATTTTTTCTCATCTTACTTCTGCTCCGCTACTGGATTAGAGCCCCCAGAGGAGGCTGCATTTTTTCAAATCATTGTAAGACGAGATGCACTTAGTGAACCTGCTAACCAAAGACCTGCTCGCTCAAAGAATGATACTGTTTTTTTAGTAAATATTTTCAATGGTCGCAATTCATTAGGAACAGTTACATCGGCTGTCGACCCTGATGCTATTTCAATTTCTAAACACTTTATTAAAAAGCAAAAAAATTTAAGAAAAGAAATTCTCGTTTCTTGGAAAAATTCTGCAAAACATTTGAAACATTGCGTTGTAAAAATTATTCCTTCAGATTTTTTTGTTGATAGTTCATCTGGAGCATCCTCTTACAAATTAAATTTAATACTAACAGATTTTTCTTCCAAAAAAGACGCTACCTCTTATGAGGATGCCTCTTTTTTTCTAAAAAAAATGATTAGCTTTTTGAAATCAAACCCTGTCTTGAGAATATCAACAGGTGGATTTAGTGATCCTGAGGCTTTGGAAAATACGTCGTTTTGTTTAGCTGAAGGAGCGCGCAATATCATGCTTCTGGGACCTAAAGTAATGCAGGAGGTTGCAGACATAGCATTTGGTTCATGGTGGGGATTTTATATACTATATCAGCTTGCTCTGAATCCTGAATCTGTTTTGAAATCTTTAGCCTTTCCTATGTTCCCCATGATTATTGATACGAAAAATGGAATGATCATGGTAGAAAATGAAGCAAAGAAAGCTGTTTTAAACATGAATGCTAATGTTTCCTATCCTCAAAATGAACCTAATAGCGATCTTAAAAGAAATCAACCCCTTGATACCTTTCTTGTTTTGGCATTTTCAGTGATGTCAGAAAAAAAATCTACCCCTACCTCTAAACCCACATTTTTTCCTGCTTCTTATCAGGCGCCTAAAAAAATATCAAAAATAAAAAAGATTATATCAAAGAAAAGTATGTCTTCTCCTGCTGTTTCCCCTTCAGAAGAAACGGCGCTCATTGGAGAGTTACTCATTACAGAAGGGCTGGCAAAGCAAGAAAATAAACGCGCAAAACCTTTATTTTCTCTGTTGCATCAGCAGCACCAAGGTTGGTCTGGAAAAACCCAAGAGCACTCAGGGGGGAAGAAAGGAGCAGATCCTCTTAATACATTTTTGAGTCTATTTAAGGGTTTATTTGAAACAGTTTGGGGACACTTGGTTGTGCAAATTGGATGAAATGAACACCAAAGCCATCTGTAAAAATGTAGCGCGATTCATGCTTTTCTCTCTCCAGGCCCCGGCCAAAAAAATGGATTGAAAGCCACCTCCCAAAGATAGCCGTCCAAGTCTTGAAAATAGCCTGAAAATCCACCCCATTCTGTAGGCTGAGCCGGTTTGCTGATGGAAGCCCCTGCTGCTTCTGCAATTTTCAAAAGATGGACCACTTGGCTTTCATCGCTGACGTTGTGAGCCAAAGTGAAACCTCTAAATCCAGACCCAACAGCATCAACCAGAGCATCCTTTGCCAAAAACTCCCATGGATACAAGGCCAGCCATGCGCCTTGGAGTTCAAAAAAAGCAATACCTTCTCCCTCACATGGCATTTGAGGGAACCCAAGCCCCTTGGCATAAAACGCTGTTGCACGTTCTAAATTGCGAGTCCCAAGGGTGATCATATTGATGCGCGGCTTCATAGAATTGATTTCACCTCATTTAGAAACAGGATAACAAGGGGCTTTCATATAATAACTGGCGAAATTATGGCGGGTTTCCCACTTAACCCGGTCATCAAAAAGCCCCGTTTCTTGAGGAGAAGGCTTCGCGCAAAAAGCAAGATCTCCATCAGCGTTTTTGCGCTTACAAGGCCCTGCTTGGTTCAAAGGACGTCGGGTTGTTCCAGAACTTCCCCTTTGAAACGCCCCCTCCCCCGAGGGGCCGTGGCTGACAAGCACAAACGCAATAACGTCCCCTCCCTTTAAGCTTTGTTGGACAGAAAGTGTTTCTCCCTCTTGAATATCAAGAGAATATTTACGATCTTTTTCATTGATCTTAGCACAAAATCCACGAAGGTCATCGTATCTCTCAGAGAGAATAGCTTGTTCTACCTGACTTGCGAGGGAGGGGTGAACCCCATAGGTAAATTCGTTTAAATAACCATCTTTTGCAAAGTGTTCGGGCAATCCAAGGCTTCTATAGGGCACAATCCCAACAGCAGCTTTAATTGCACAATAAGCGGGCGCAACCCCCCGCTCTTTCCCCTTAGCGGATGGATTTGCAGGACAGGGAAGCCTTCCGTGAAGGTTGGCGTAAAGAGCCAAACTGTGAATGATTCGCTCCTGATGCTGCAACGTAAGCTGGCTTTTTCGAAGCTGTTGTTGATTCATTAAAAAAGGAAGAAAAACACCACCTAGCATGCCCAAAAGCATCAACCCCAAAGCGATTTCTAACAGCGAAAATCCTTCTTGCTTCCGAAAGGCAAGCCACGCACACCTTAACCATTCAAGCCCCTTAAAGCTGTTTGATTGTATCACGTTTCGAGCCCATTTCACCGCTTAAAATTGGAGAGAAAAATACAAAACACAAGCAGGGGCTTTGTGCTGAACTGCGTACCGCCCGTTCGCAATACATTGCCCCGCAGAGATTTTATCGCCTTCTTTAGCCCGAACACGGCCTGATAGAGGGTCTCCATTATCAAGCTTTTTGTCGATGGCCATGGCTTGGGCAGGTGTTAGAAGGGCCCCGTTTCCGCGGTTTCCAGACTCCTTGCCAAGTAACATCCACAAGCCCTTTAAATCTTGATCAGGGTCTGTCTCAACGGTAAAACCGCCGCCCAATGCCGCCTTAGGAACACCTTGACCAAAATGGACTTGCTCTCCTTGGGGTAAATGCCCAGGATCTGGAATAAGACCTGCAAGAAAGAGATGTTGCCAAAATGCGACAGCTTCACTGCCACGTTGCATGCCTTTTCCTTCAACA
>JBOFKH010000231.1:0-1204 GCA_051657225.1 Alphaproteobacteria bacterium | reverse complement strand
AACCCAGATCCAAGAAAATCTCTCTTATGGCGCCCATGCCATTCGAGACGGCGTCTCCTTAAGTCAACTTCAACTTCAAAAGGCGCTGGTGTTGCCAACGGAGATCGCGACCCTTGAAAATTTAAGTTGTTATATCAAGCTTCCAGGAGGACTACCCATTACACGTCTGACGCTTCCCTATCAAGCCCCGCTGAAGAAGCTGGAACCCGCGTTTTTGATGCTTGAGAAATCAGCGTGAAGAGGCAACATGGTTTTGGAAACAGACTGGATCAGGTTATTTTTTTTAAGAAGGCAATTTCAATACACAGGCCATTTGATATTTGGGTGCTAATGGGTGTATATATGGGTGTGATGAAGCTAGAAAATTTAATCATTACGCCTGAGATGCTCGGCCTGATTTCCGAAATTGATGAATTCAAGGGGGCTTGGCGCGCTTTGGGGACCCTTGCGCCTGAGCGTTTAAACGCGTTGCGCCATGTGGCAACGATTGAAAGTATTGGCTCATCCACACGCATTGAGGGAAGCAAGCTGACGGATCGTGAGGTTGAACACTTGCTTTCTAACCTCCACATCAAGGCGTTCGAAACAAGAGATGCTCAGGAAGTCGTGGGCTACGCCGAAGTCATGGAAATGGTTTTTCAATCTTGGCAAGAGATTGCGTTGACCGAAAACCATATCAAACAGCTTCACCGAGATCTTTTGAAATACAGCCAGAAAGATACACGTCATCGAGGTTCCTATAAAACCACCTCAAACAGTGTTGCAGCATTCGATGAGACGGGGCAACAACTTGGGATTGTGTTTGAGACAGCTTCACCCTTTGATACGCCCCGTTTGATGGGGGAGATCGTGAAATGGACAACCCATGGGTTAGAGACAAAGGAATTACATCCTTTGTTGATGATATCCATCTTTATCGTGGTGTTTCTTGAAATTCATCCCTTTCAAGATGGAAATGGTCGCTTGAGTCGGGTGCTGACCACCTTGCTGTTGCTTCAATCAGGGTATCTTTACGTGCCCTTTAGCTCTCTTGAAAGCGTTATTGAAAAACGAAAGGAAGGATATTATATCGCTTTGCGTCAGACCCAAGGAACAATCCGAACTGAAACACCCGACTGGCAGCCTTGGGTGATGTTTTTCTTAAAAGCACTGCTGGAGCAGGTTCGGCTTTTGGCCAAGAAAGTTGAGCGAGAGAAAATCGTCC
>JBOFKH010000230.1:0-15099 GCA_051657225.1 Alphaproteobacteria bacterium | reverse complement strand
GGATGATGAGGCCCATACGGCTCGATTGTATGATTATATTTCCAAGCTTTGGTTTATGCCTGCAACGCCCGTTCTGGCGAACGGTGGAACCAACCGAGGCCTTCCCATTTCATGCTTTTTGAATGAAGCGTCGGATAGTTTAGCGGGCATTGTTAACCTGTGGAATGAAAATACATGGCTGGCATCCCAAGGCGGGGGGATTGGAAGTTATTGGGGAAATTTGCGCTCCATCGGCGAAAAAATCAGCCGAAACGGTGAAACCTCTGGAATCATTCCTTTCATCAAAGTGATGGATAGCATGACTTTGGCCATTTCCCAAGGCTCATTGCGCAGGGGGTCTGCCGCTATTTACCTTCCCATCTCTCACCCAGAAATTGAAGAATTCATTGAGATCCGCAAGCCCACAGGCGGTGACCACAACCGGAAAGCATTGAACCTACATCACGGGATCGTCATCCCAGACGCTTTCATGGAAGCTGTTGAAAAAGACCTGCCCTGGAATTTATGTAGCCCAAAGGATGGTGCCGTGATTCGAGCCGTTTCTGCACGCGCTTTGTGGATCCGTCTTCTTACCATGCGGGTGGAAATGGGGGAGCCCTACCTGTTATTCATTGATCACGTCAGCCGAGGAAGGCCAGAGCACCAAAAAAAGCTGGGCCTTGAGGTGAAAATGTCTAACCTGTGCACGGAGATCACCCTCCCCACCGGGAAAGACCCTTTCGGGGAGGAGCGAACGGCGGTGTGCTGCCTCTCTTCCCTCAACCTCGAATATTTTCAAGCGTGGGAGAAAGAGCCTCTTTTCATTGAAGATTGCATGCGCTTCTTAGACAATGTGTTGGAGGATTTCATCCACAAAGCGCCTGCCAGCATGTCTCGGGCTGTTTATGCGGCAAAGCAAGAGCGCTCCATTGGCCTGGGAGTGATGGGGTTCCATTCGTTTTTGCAATCCCTGCGTATTCCTTTTGAAGGTGTTATGGCGAAGGTTTGGAACGAGCGTATTTTTAAGCATATCCGCACCCAGGCTGACGCCGTTTCTCACAAGCTTGCGCAGGAGCGGGGTCCTTGCCCAGATGCCCAAGCTTGTGGTGCGATGGAGCGATTTTCCAACAAGCTGGCCATAGCGCCCACAGCCTCTATTTCCATCATTTGTGGCGGGGCTTCCCCTGGTATTGAGCCTTATGTCAGCAACGCGTATACCCACAAAACCCTCAGCGGCTCTTTTCCCGTTCGCAACAAATATTTGAAGCTGCTGCTTCAGGAAAAGAACCTGGACACGCCAGAGATTTGGACCTCCATTGTCCAACACGAGGGCTCTGTTCAGCATTTGGAAGGCCTCGCGGATCTTGAAAAAGACGTTTTCAAAACTGCTTTTGAGCTGGATCAACGGTGGCTGATTGATCATGCTGCTGATCGCCAGCCGTTTATCTGCCAAGCCCAATCGTTGAATATTTTCTTGTTGAGCGATGTGCATAAGCGGGATTTACACCAAATTCACATGCGCGCTTGGAAAAAAGGCGTGAAAAGCCTTTATTATAACCGATCGCGGTCCATTCAGCGGGCTGAGAACACTTATTCAGCCCAAAAGCCGCTCCAGGTTGCTTTCCAAAAAGAAAATGCTCAACCCGTGCTTCCTTTGAATTACGAAGAGTGCCTATCCTGCCAATAGTGACGTGGACGGGCAGCTAAAAAATAATTTTATACAAGAAAGGTTTTTCCATGGCTGAGATTGAGACAGTTTCTCCCCTTTTCACCCGCAACCCCATTTATAAGCCTTTCCGCTACCCTTGGGCCTATGAGGCCTGGCTTACCCAGCAGCGCATCCACTGGTTGCCCGATGAGGTTCCCCTTTCAGATGACGTGAAAGATTGGAATTTTCGGTTGGCTTCTTCAGAAAAAAATCTGCTAACCCAGATTTTTCGTTTCTTCACCCAGTCTGATATTGAAGTTAACAACTGTTACATGCAGTATTACAGCCGGATTTTTCAGCCTACTGAAATCAAGATGATGTTGGCTGCTTTTTCTAATATGGAAACCATCCACACCCAGGCTTATGCCCATTTGCTGGACACGGTGGGGATGCCAGAGACGGAATACCAAGCTTTTCTCAACTATAAAGAGATGAAAGATAAATGGGACTATATGCAAACCTTTGGGGGAGATTCCCTTCAAGATATTGCAACGGCGTTGGCTCTGTTTGGTGCCTTTACGGAAGGACTGCAGCTGTTTGCATCCTTTGCAATGCTAATGAATTTTCCACGGTTCAACAAGATGAAGGGCATGGGGCAGATTGTGTCTTGGTCGATTCGGGATGAAACCCTCCACACCCACGCTATCATTCGTTTGTTTCGCACGTTGATTGAGGAGCATCCGTCCATTTGGACCCCCGGGCTCAAACAAAAGATTTCCATGGTGTGCGAAACAGTGGTGCATCATGAAGATGCTTTTATCGATTTAGCATTTGAAATGGGGCCTATTGAAGGTTTAACAGCTGAAGAAACCAAGCGCTATATCCGTTATATCGCAGATCGGCGGCTTCATCAGCTGGGGCTTGACCCCGTTTATCAGATTGAGGCAAACCCGCTTCCTTGGATGGATGATATGATCAATGCCATGGAGCACACAAACTTTTTTGAAAACCGTGCCACGGAATATTCAAAAGCCTCCACCCAAGGGACTTGGGATGAGGCTTTTGAGGATGAGGTTGCTTAAATTTGGGGGAAAGGAGAGGGAGGCAGGGCTCCCTTCCTCTGTATTCTATCTCAGATCTTTTGATGTTTAATTTTAAGACGCTTGGAGGGTGCTCCGTCTTGCGTTATGTTGAATGTTATATTGGTTTTCAAAGAAAGGTTTTTAACGGAAGGGGGTAAATCTAGCAAGAAATCAACTGGAATTCGGCTTGGGATTTTTAACATAAAAATATCTAACGCTTTCATGCCGCTGATGTTTCTTTTCAAAGATGGATTTGAAAGAAACTTTAAAGGGGTTGTCTCTAAAGGCCTGTATTGGATGCTCGAGCTAATTTTTAGTTTCTCTAATTTGCCTGTTAGGGTTAGGCTTGAAAAAATCCTTTGAACATCAAGCTGTTTTTCCCCCCAGGCTTCTCCTTCAAAAGCTAAATAGGTTACAGAGAAAGGTTTTTCTTTAATAAGTTGTCGTAAACCAGAGATCACCCTTCCAGGGAGTTCGACGTTAAGCTGAAAAGCCTTGCTCTGTTTCGAAAGTTTTAGAAATGCTTTGAGTTCTGCTTTAATTTCTTTCATGGTTTTGTGGGCTAAATTGTTTTTCCAGGTAGGGACGATTAGGTTTTTATCAATGAGTTTCCTAAAATTTTTGCATACAAGCCTAAGGTTTTTTAATAACTCCAAGTGCTTTTCCCCCGGAATTTGAAAAATGCTTAACCATATTTCATTAGGCACATACGGAATCTTCTGCGGAGTGTTGAGAGGAGATGCTATTAAATCGTGAGGAAAAATTTCATCTGTTGTTAGAGACAGCTGATTAACTCTAAATCTAGCGCCATTGGTCATATTTGGAATATAGAGAGAATCATGAGGGAGAACTTCATTTGTTGTTAAAGACTTCATAGCTTCCAATTGATGGATATTAAAGCCAACGAACACCAACCCAGCCCCTAAAAAATGCCTTACAGAATAATTTTTACACATATCGAATCCATTTTTTAATAATAATTAAAAAATGATGTCAAAAATGTATACTTTTGTCTATTTTTTTTATTTTAGGCAATTTTCTGTTTTTTTAAGCTCAAAAAAAAGAAAAATTACTCCACGAAATCTTGCTGGATTTGGGCTGTCGTTCTAACGCCTATATCGTCATAGTGTTGTTCAAGCCAATCTTTTCCGGTCTTCCTACCTTCGTTGTAGAGATGCTCCAAAAAGCTCCAGTCTGTATTCAAAGCGCTTGAGATTTCAAGCTCTGAAAAGGTCTCTGCATTGCGGATGAGGTGAATGTTAAGGCGTTTGATCTTTTTTGGATCCAGCAACCCATCATCCATGAGTTTTGAGATGAAGTTGATCGAACGCATCTCCCGCATCAAACAAGCGTTATAGGTGATTTCTTTGTGACGGTCGATGATCTCCCGGGCGGTTTTGGGCAGCCCTTCCCGATGCATAGCGGTCAGCTGAATCACCATCACGTCTGGCGTGTCGCATTCATAGATCAGGGGGTAAATGGCAGGGTTGCCCACAAACCCACCATCCCAATAGTGTTCGCCGTTGATCTCAACTGCTTGGAAAAGGAAGGGCAGACATGCGGAGGCTAGCAGCACTTCAACCCGAAGGTCTTCCAGGCGAAAAATCTTTAATTTCCCTGTATTAACATGGGTTGCACACAAAAAGAGCTTAATGTCTTTAAAATGCGAAAGCCGCTCAAATTCAAAAAAACTTTTTGCAAAGGTTTCCAGGGGATTGATATTGAAGGGGTTCATCTGATAGGGAGAAAACATCCCTTGCAAAAAACCCATCATGGCATATCCTGGCGAATCTCCCAGGTTTGGATTTCCTGTGAGTTGGTTATATAAAGAGGGTTTAAAAGGGCTGGTTGCGCCGTTATCGCTGATGGTCTTCCAAAACTTTCGAAGCTCTGCGCGGGCTCCCTCTTCTTTTCCCTTCATATAGCCCTGGATGAAAGCAACGGCGTTCATGCCACCTGCGCTGGTGCCACTGATACCTTCTATTTCCAGACGCCCATCTTCGAGCAAGGCATCTAAAACGCCCCAGGTGAAAGCCCCGTGTGCGCCGCCACCTTGAAGGGCAAGGGCTACCCGCTTCCGTTTTTTGGTGCCAGAAGTTGATGTGGACGCCTCTCCTCTTCCAGGGGTCTCTGGTGCAGCCTGGGATGGATTGTTTTTACCGTGCTTTGTAACCATTTTAATGCTTGTTTCCTTCCCTCAGACAAAAACCGTTTGTACAACTTGCCTGTTTAAAGCATAGCTAGCAGATTATTAATTTTCATTTAAAATCAGGGAAAGCATTTGGTAAGGTTTGTGTTTAATCCATTTAGCAGGAATGGCTCAATGGGGGCGAAATGCCTTTGCCGCTGCTATGAATGCTTCAAAAACTTTGTGGTCACAGGACGTGATGAGAAATTCAGGATGCCACTGGACCCCCACTCCAAAGGGGTAATCCAGCATTTCAAACCCTTCAACCACTCCATCTGGCGCCAGGGCGTTGAGGCGCAGCCCCTTCCCAAGGGTCTCAACCGCTTGGTGGTGGGCGCTGTTAACGTGCGCTGTTGGCGATCCTACAATGTTCCTTAGATAGGTTCCCTCTAAAATCTCAATCCCATGACTTGTTTCATGGCGCGGGTTGGGCTGTTCATGGGCCAAAGCGTTGGGAACCGTATCAGGAATATGTTGAATAAGCGTTCCACCAAGGGCCACATTTAAAAGTTGCGCCCCTCCACAAATGCCCAAAACAGGCATCTTCCGTTCAAGGGCTTTCGAGAGAAGCGCCAGCTCAAACTGTGTGCGTTTGGGTTTCAGCTGTACCTTCGGGTGAAGTTCTGTTTTTCCTGAAAAATCAGGGCTCACATCAAACTTGCCGCCTGTAATTAAAAGCCCTTGGATGCAAGAGAGGTATCTGTCAAGGTGCTCCACCACATAGGGAAAGAGAAGCGGTGCCCCGCCTTTTTCAGCAATGGACGTGCAATAGTTCTCCCGCAAAACATACCAGGGATAGCGGGAATAACGGGCTGCATCCCCGTCGTTTTCATAATCTAAAGAAATTCCAATAAACGGTTGCATGCAATTTATTCAAGGTCTAGCCCGAGATGCTCCCGCACTTTCGCAGCTGCCTCCTCGCCATCCCAATCAACTTTTCCCCGGTGACGAAACACTTCCTTGCCTTCCGCATTCAGAAAAATCGTGAGGGGAAGCCCCCCGCCAGCAGCACAAAAAGCTTTTGCAATCTCACCTTTATCATCGTGATAAAGCTTTAAATGCTGGATTTCTTTATCTTGGAAAGCTAAAAACCCACGCCCCACTTCAGGCTCAAGGAGAATGGTCAAAACGTCTCCGCCTTTTTTGCGCATCTTCAGCGCAAGGGTTTGAAGGGAAGGAAGCTCTGCAACGCAATAGCCGCACCAAGAAGCCCACAGGTTGATAACCAAAGGCTTTCCCTTAAACTCACTTAACTGATGAGATTTCGCACCTTTTTCAATGAAGGAAGGATTGCTGACAGCAGCACTCATCCCAGAAGAAGGGAGCAACGCCACCACCGCATACCCAAGACACGCCGTCAAGGCGACACCACCTAATATCATCCAAGCATACCTCTTTAAAAACACGAACCTGTTGCACCCCCAACATTTTTAGCTATTATAATCCAATAGATAATCCATTTACAAGGAAAATTTCACATGACACATCCCTCAAGCAGGTTAATGGCTTACTTAATCTTGGTTTGTATAGCTATTAGCCTTAGTGCTTGTGGAAAAAAAGGGGAGCCTACCACGCCCTGCCAAATTTCTAGTGATTTTCCTCGAATCTACCCACCTGAGGCCGAGACGAAGCGCTAAGCTTTTGCAACCAAAGGGGAGGGCGTTTTACGTTCTTGATACCCTAAGAAAAGGATAGCGATCATAATTAAAGCAGTGCCCCCAAGGGTCCATAGGCTGGGAACCTCATGAAAGCAGAAAAATCCAATTAAGATGCTGGCAATCAGCCTGGTGGAGCCAAAGGGAATGAGAAACGTAACATCTGCACAAACAAAGGCTTTGTTCATGCTGAAGTGAGCCGCAGAAGCAATCCCTCCCAACAAAAAAAGCCATAACAGCTGGGCCAGGGTTGGTGTCACCCACATAAAAAAGCAGGGAATGCCTAAACAAGGGGTCATCAAAAGCATCAATAATGCGACAATCAATGCGGGGCTATCAAACTGGGTTAGGTGTTTGCTCATCAACGTTGAGGTTGAAAAGGCAAGGGTTGAGGCGATGGGGATTAAAAAAATGAGCTCAAGGGAAAACCATGCACAGTCTCCAGATAGATAACGCGCATGGGAAATAACGACCCCTCCACAAAGGCCCAACAAAATGGCAATAGATCGGTTGACACCTAGTGGCTCTTTTAAAACCAACCGGGCACCAAGGGTGGTGAACAGCGGCCCCATGAACCCCAGAGATACCGCCTGGGCAATGGGGATGAACGCCAAAGAAAGGTACCAAAGAACGATGCCAATCCCCGACGCAAGGGCCCTCCATAGGTGCAAGGTTAGGTGCTGGGTACGCCAGGTTTTGGGGCCATGGTAGATAAACCAAGGGATCAAAAACAAAAGGCCGAATAAATTTTGAAAAAAAGCAAGCTCAACGGAAGGAAGCATGTTTTCTTGGGTTGAAAGGTAGCGAATGATGCCGTTGATACTCGCAAAGCAAAGGCATGAAAGGGTCTTCCAAAAAGCCCCTTCCCACCGAGATTTATGAATCTTCATAACGCAGAAACCAAACAGTCATTAACATAATTCCGCCCACAGCCAAAACCAGAACGGGTGATACCGTTTCACCAAAGCAAACATAGCCCAACAGCGACCCAAACACAAACCGTACGATAGACAGTGGCATCAGATAGCTGATATCCGCCAATTGTAAGGCGCGGTTTAAAGCATAATAGGCAAATCCACTCAGCAACCCCAAAAAACCCAGCCATGGAAGTTGATTCCACGTTGGAAATGTGCCCAGCAACACCGTTGGGATGGAAAGAAAAAGGCTTCCCCAGACAAGCATGGAAAGCGTTGCAGCCCATGATTCAACCTGCTTCAATACTTGCTTAGCCATCAAGTGGGACGCGCTCAAAGCTCCCAATGCTATCAGGGGAACAAACGTATACCATCCATAAGATAGATCAAAAGAATTCCCGCTCCAAACTGTTTGAAAATGTTTAAAAAACAGCAAACAGGTTCCAGCCAAGCACAATCCAAGGGCTATAAGGCGCCCGTTTTTTAAATGCTCTTTCAAAAAAAGGTGGGCGGCAAAAACGGTCAACAGCGGGCTGAGAAGCTTGAAAACCGACAGGGTAGCAAAGGGTATATATTTTAAAGATACGCACCAAAGCCCAATCCCAATGCTGGCGAAAAAGGCTCTGGTCAAAGCAAGGGGGGAAGAAAGGATAAATCGCGCTGATTTTAGGGAAGAAAACCCCGCCACTCCAAGAAAAATGGCCCCAAAGCAAAGCTCAAAAAAGGCTAACTCAAAAGGCGAAAGCGGATCTTCTCCATGGGTTGACAGGTGGCGAATTAAAGCAGCAATCCCTGCAAAACACGCATAAGAAAGCACTTTCCACCCAAGGGCTTGTTTTTTTTGTAAAGATTGAAACAAACCACAGAACCCCTTTTAACAAACACTCATGCATTCTAAAACAAAGATATTTTTTCGTCAAAAAAAGTTTTTTCACCGTTCAATGGAAATTCTGGCTTGGGTATAGCCATGTTTAAATACAGTTTCTAAGATTGCATCCGCCTCGTTCACGTGCCCCAAAGGTCCTACCATGACGCGATACAAAGCCCCATGGGAGGTGGGTTGTTTTTTGATAAAAACTTTATGCATAAGGGACAATGCACGTACATTTTTTTGAGCATCTGGAAGAAATGCATGGGTTTGCACCTGAATATAAAGATGCGGATGCCCTGTTTTTGCTTTGATACCAGCGGTTTCAAGGGCTGGATCTTTTGCTGAGATAGCCTGTTTTAGAACCCCCTCAACAGATTGAGGAGAAGTAGGTAAAGGCTGAATCAGGTGATCGATGCTGAGAGAGGTCTGGGACTGTTTTTGAGAAGGTGATGAGGCCGTTGCAGGAGAAATTAATGGAGAAGACATCGATGAAGTTAGTTTCGAAGCCAGCAACGTGGGCCGTTTTTTAACCGAACGCCCAGCAAGTTTCACACCGCTTCTTTTCCCTTCTTGCCTCGCAAAGGCCCGCACATTTTCAGGCAAGCTGATACTTTCTTCCGCAAGGGCTTGGATTTGAACCATCGCCGTGCCTTTTTGGTAAAAACCTAAAAGCTGAGCAGCTCGCACCGAAACGTCTAAAACCCGATTGTTTTTAAAAGGCCCTCTGTCGTTGACCTTTAATTTCAACATCCTGCCGTTTTCCAAATTAGTAACCAAAACCACACTAGGAAGTGGGAGGGTTTTATGAGCTGCGGTTAATTGATACATATCAAAGGGCTCTCCTGTCGCCGTAGGCAGCCCATGGCAGCCATCCAGCCCTCCATAATAAGAAGCAACGCCTGTTTCTTCTAATTCATAATGGCGCTGAGGATAATACCATGCGCCTTTGATTTGATAAGGTCTGCTGGTGGCCCGTTGGGGACTGAATGTCTGACACTCGTCCAAGGATGCACACCCTGCCAACAACAGCACTCCCATAAGAAAAAAGATGGACAGCCCTTTGTTGAGCGCGCTGAAACAAAAAAACATAAAAATCTATATGCCTGTTGAGCACCCCTAAAAAAATAAAACGCCAATTAAACATAGATTAAAAAAGGCTTAACCTTTTCAAGAAAGCTACAAAAACCTTCTGATAAAAGCAAGTTTTTAAGCTTGCAATTTTTCATGCCTTGCTTCAACTATTTTTCGTCTTTTTTTGTTAAAAAATGACAAATCACAGTTTTGAAACAAGGCAGAATAGCTGTTCTAAGAAGATTTTTAATATTTTTTATTAAAAATAAGTGAGGTGTAAAAGCCCACGGATTGGAGACTCCTGGCCAATTGAAGCTTCCCAAAGTGCGTGAGTTGGGAGAAGGGGTGTTGACAGGTTAAAAAGGATTAGGGAATAAATAGAAGCATCCTAAATCATTCGTACACCTGAAGAGGAGGATTAACCTTTGCAAAGTTCTCGTAGAACAGACTCATCTTTTTACCCATGGTTCATATGGTCTTTTGCGGGGCTTTTCTACCTGTATCAGTTCGTGTTACGTGCTTCCCCTAATGTCATGGCTGATCAGCTCATGCGGGATTTTTCCATTGATGCGTATTCATTTGGGATTCTAGCTGCCTGCTACTATTATACTTATTCTCTTTTTCAAATTCCCGTTGGGCTTATGTTAGATTCTGTGGGGCCTAAGCGCGTCTTGCGGGTTGCAGTTGGTCTGTGCGCCCTGGGGGCTTTAGTTTTTTCTGCAGCACCCAATTTGTGGGTTGCAGCTTTGGGAAGAACCCTTATTGGAGCTGGCGCGTCCTGCGCTTTTTTAGGGACCGTGCGTTTAGGAACCCTCTGGTTTCCCCCTGAAAGGCTCGCTTTTGTTGTCGGGGTTTCTGTTGCCCTTGGAAAAGTGGGGGGCATGTCTGCCAACCTGCCCTTGGCCATTTTGGTCGAAAATTTTTCTTGGCGCCAAGCAACGCTCATCCTTTCCCTTGCGGGTCTTGTGATTTGGTTGCTGGTTTGGATTTTTGTGAAAGATGGTCCCAGCGATCGTCTTCCTCCGCGTCCCACAACAGGATCTATGTGGGAATCTACCGTCCCCACATTGTCTTTAATCGTTAAAAGCCCTGCCATTTGGTGGATTTCTTTGTATGGTTGCTTGATGTATGTTCCTCTTTCGGCTTTCACAGATGCGTGGGGAACCTCCTTTTTGATGAAGCTTCATAACATTGATAAACCAACAGCTTCTGGTGTCATCAGCATGCTTTTTGTTGGAACGGGGATAGGAGCCCCTTTGATTGCATTTTTCTCAGACTACCTCCGTGGAAGGCAGTTCCCCATGGTGATATCAGCCATTTTCTCGTTGCTTGCAAATGGTGCGCTCATTTTTATCCCTGATCTTTCCTTAGAAACTTCGATCGTCTTGCTTTTCCTCATAGGGTTTTTCATGACAGGACAGACCCTTGTTTTTGTTGCTGCCAGCGAAGCAACCCCTCCCCACATGAGCGGAACTGTAACAGGCTTTGTGAATATGATCGTGATGACAGGAGGGGCCATTTTGCAACCCCTCATTGGGTATCTTTTAAATTGGTCTTGGGATGGAAAAATGGAAAATTGCTTCCCATTTTATAGCATCAGTGATTTTCGCTTGGCGCTTTCGACAATTCCTTTATGTATGTTATTGTCCCTTGTGGCGGTTGCTTTTATTCCTGAAACACACCCCAACCGACGTAATAAATCCCAAAAGCCCGCTATTAAATCAAAAGAAGCAGACTAGAATAGGGGAAGGGGAGATGGAAACATTACCTCCTCCATTGGCTGCGTTGATTGGCTCTGCTCTGGCATCAGCCTCATCAGCTCAGCTTCAAGGGTGGGGAAATCAACTGTCTTCAGCTTATCGGGATGAAACGTTTTCCCTGTCTCCGCAGCAATGTCTTGCTTACCTCACCGTCAGGCTTCCTGCGACTTATGCTGTGCTGCGGACCGTTTTAAAAAAATTAAAACTATTTAAGGGGGAAGGGGAGGCGTTTAAAACGCTGTTAGATGTGGGGACGGGTCCTGGGACTGCGCTATGGGCCTACCAAGAAACATTCCAAGGTTTGGAAGCTTTCACAGGCGTCGACCAGAATGCAACCTTCTTAAGGCATGCAACGAAGCTTTTAGAACCCTTTTCAAGCCAATGCGTTGTCACCTTAGAACAACAAAATTTTTTAAAAAAAGGGTCTGCCTCACTTGTTCCCCATGAGTTAGTTATCCTCAGTTATGTTTTGAATGAGCTATCCTTGGAAGCCGCAAAATCTGCTTTAACGGAGGCGTGGAGGCTTTCCACGTCAACCCTTGTGCTTGTAGAGCCTGGTACATCCAAGTGCTTTGAAAAATTCCTGGAATGGCGAAAGCACCTGATTCAATTGGGGGCTTTTATATGGGCTCCTTGCCCTCATCTGCAAGCTTGTCCTCTTGC
Organism: Alphaproteobacteria bacterium; assembly: GCA_051657225.1. Taxonomy (GTDB): domain Bacteria; phylum Pseudomonadota; class Alphaproteobacteria; order Holosporales; family JBOFFI01; genus JBOFFI01. The sequence goes on along the minus strand of JBOFKH010000230.1, from coordinate 3,268 downwards.
AACTAACCCCACAGATTGGTGTCATGTTCATGTGCGCCTTCCCAGAAGCCGTCGCCATCAGTCTATTAAGCAGGGAACGTTAGCTTGGGAAGATGAGCCCTACATTTATCTGATTGCAAGCAAAACGACTTGTCCGCAAAAGGGGTGGAGTCGCGTTTTACATACGCCTCAAAAAAATCCTGCGCACCTTCGCCTCTCTCTTTGTCAACCTGATGGAACCTGTGGTGAACAAACCCTTACCAAAAAAAAGGATGCCGCGCGTTACCAACAAGCACGTAAGGTGAAGTGGGGAGACCTTTGGCCATCTGTTGATTAATCTTCTTTAACGCTCTTTAAAGAAAAGCTGCGATTCCACTTGATTTTTGCTGCAAAAACCGATACACCTGAATACATAGTTTGGGTCCCCATCGTCTAGAGGCCTAGGACACCGCCCTTTCAAGGCGGCAACACGGGTTCGAATCCCGTTGGGGACGCCATCGTCAGCTTGCAAGCTGATGCTGATAATATGAAAAATTTTTATAAAAATCTAAAGTGTGAAGGGGAGAGGGAACCCCATAAGGTAAAACCGCTTGTTTTTAAGGCTGAAAGGGATAGACATGGTCCCATCTTGCTCTCGATCAAGAAACACATGGGAAAGCTTTAAAAAAGTAAGGTCCTGCTCGCTGACCCCTTGATCAGCAAGTATGTTGAAAAGCCTTTGAAAGCCTTGCATTTTAAGTTTAAAATCTCCCTTGAGTGCCAAAGTTTCATCGAGTGATAAAGATCCGTCACAAACAAAATCCATCTGGGGGAAAACCAAAGAAATTTTATCAAACTGTACCTGCCCTTGATGGTTTCTCCAAGTTTCAAGACCGTTTTTTTCTTTCATGAAAGCATCAATATGGGTTATTTTAAAAGCAGTTTCAAACCCAACGCGGGTATTTCTCTGTAACCGCATTTCTTTTATCCATCCTTCCAGCTTCCCGGCAGCGGAAGCCTCTAAAAAAAGAGCTTCTTCTTGGTTTCGGGATAAATGAAAATCAAGATGGGTCCCTAAAATTTTCAAAACCGGGATATTATCTTTAACAAAAAAGAGAGATTCTACGTCAAAAATGATGCCTTTAAAACGAAATCGCTCAAGCAATACACTTCCCCGAAAATAAGATCCTTTGCCTTTGTAATTTTGAAACGTAATCCGCGGCATATCTTCAACCCGAATCCAAAACTGATGTTTAAGAGGGAAAAAAATGCCTGCTTTGACGATAAGGGCTGGCGCATAAAAGCGAAAATCCCCAGATTTTATCTGTATCTCATGTAATTTAAAAGTTAAATCATCTGGAAACCCTGAAGCTTTCATTTCGCGGTAAGAAATTTGAACACCATATTTTTCAGTATTCCCAAGAATTTTTTCTAAAATATTTTCAAAAAGCCAGCGTTCTATAAACCAAAATGTTGAATAGGTGAGCACAAGAGTTATAAAAACAAACCCTAGGGATCGCTTAAAAAGATTAGGCGTTTTGGCAGACATATTGCTGATCTTCATAACTCGCTTGATGGGATGCGTCTTCAATGCGTTGTTTCAGTTCTTTCATGAAATCAACGCGCTTTAACCCTGGTTGAATCGGTGGGGCAAAAATAAGAAAAATAGTGCCGGGTTTTTTACAAAATTTTCGGCGCTCCCAAAAAAAACCTGAATTTAGCCCTATGGGAACAACCGGAACCTGTAGTCGATGGTAAAGGGTGTAAACCCCCGTGTGATAGATTGATGGAGCCCCTGGTAACGTACGCGTCCCTTCTGGAAAAATAACAATAGGCCTTTTTTCAGCGATAGCTTTTTCTGCTTTTTTGAACATCAGCGAAAGGGCTTTCAAACTTTTACGTCCAGAGCGCACAACAGGAATCATCTCAAGTTTTCTTAAAAGAAGACCAATAAAAGGAATGTGCATCAAGCTGCTTTTTAAAACGATAGCAGGATCTTTAAATAAAGCGCTAAACACGATTGTTTCCCATGCAGATTGATGTTTGCAAGCAAGTATCATCCCTTTTTCACCGTGGGGAATGTGCTCCCACCCCTTAACTGTGTAGTTAATGCCTAAGATGATTTGCGCCATTTTTAACGTGCCCTTAGACCACACCCTTCCAACCTTCAGGGTAAAGTATCGGGGCAAACAAAAAAGGAGCAGGATAGAAAAACTGCAAAGGCTCGTCCACCCATAGAAGATAAGATTGAAAAGTAAAGATTTGATAAAAGCCATATTAACCTAATTTTCGAAAAGTTTTTTCAAGTGTCAGACGAAAAAATGAAAAAAGAAATTTGTTGTACTCTTGAAATATTTTGTAAAAACGCCCTCTGCCCTCGGAAACGACAGGATGAGGCATAATGATCACTTGGGGCATTTGGCTTTGTAATTCAAAAAGGCTTCGGGCCATGTGATAATCAGAGGTAACTAAATATAAGCTATGAATCTTCCGTTTTTCAACCCATTCGCGCACTTCTTCTGCATTTCCAACCGTGTTTTTTGCTTCATATCCTAATGTTAAGCCCGGATGCTTAAATTGCTCAAAATAAAACTGATCTTTTTCTGTTCCGACACCGGAGATCAAAATTTGGTTTGCGAGCTTTTTTTTGGCAAGAAAAAAACCTTGCTCAATGCGTCCCCTATCTCCTGTCAACACGACAATGGCTTCTTGGGGCAGTAGCGTTTCAACGGATGGAATCTTTGCATACATAACCCAGCCATAAAAAAAGCAAAACCCACCCAACCAAATTGTCAACAGCACACAAAGAGAAAGAAGGAGCTTCGCAAAAAAAGAAAAAATTAGCTTCATGTTCCCTGCAAAATTAACCCTAACTGATTTCAAGATTTCGAAGGGACCACACAACCGTCAAGTGAGTCACCAAGTGTACGAGTGTTAAGCTCACAACCAACATGAAAATAAAGAAAAAAAGCAGCTGATATAAAAAAAAGGGACTCAAAAAAAAATTTAACAAAGAAGCATCCAGTTGCAAAAAAAGCAACACCAGCGTGCCTGAGCAAAAAAAACAAGCTCTCCAAAAAGCTTGCAGGGTATTTTTAAAAGAATGCCTTTGAAATTGGCGAGAAATGTAACGATCTGATGCCCCCATCAAATGCAAAATTTCTAAAATAGAGCTATGGATACGAACGCCAGTTCGAACAGAAAATATGATAACTAACAGTGCTGCAATCAAGAAAAAAAGCACAGAAAAGCAAACCGCTTGTTGGACCGTGCTAAGCCAGCTGGTTAATTTTTGTAAAACTGCCTGGTG
>JBOFKH010000229.1:0-3154 GCA_051657225.1 Alphaproteobacteria bacterium | reverse complement strand
CTATGTCTTCTTCACGCTCAGATAGCTGGAGGGAAGAAGACATAGAGACCGTGGGTGGCCTTGTATGTTCCCTTGCGGGGCGCGTCCCCTTGGTAAAAGAAGTTATTGCCCATCCTAAAGGTATGACTTTTGAAATTTTAGACGCTGATTCCAGGCGGATCAAGCACATGGCTGTGTTTTTGCCAAAAAGACATTAAAAATCCTCATTTTAATATCTTAATTATTCCGTGTATTGACCTCATCTTACTTTCGTTTATTTGTGATTTTGAGCAAGCATAGCTTGAAATTTAAATAATACAGTAATCAAAAATCTCCTAAAAAACAATTCTGTATTTTTTTCTACTGTGATTTTGTTGAAAAATTAAGGATCATGGGAGAAAGATTCTAGAATAAGAAGCGCTTTTGTAAAGTATTTCTTTAACCATTGGTGCTACACAAAGGTCTAAATAACCTTTTTGGACGGAGACAAAAACTATGATCGACAAGAAAACTATTACCCGAACAGATTTTCATGAGCTGTTTGCAAAGCAGCTTTTTATTCCCCAGAGCAAAGCCGTTTCCCTTACAGAGATCATTCTTGAGGAGGTTTATCAATCCCTTTCGCTGCACAGTACGTTGAAGGTTTCTTCTTTTGGAACGTTTTTAGTGCACCAAAAATCTCCCCGGGTTGGCCGCAATCCTAAAACGGGTGAAGAAGCTGTGATTTCTGCAAGAAAAAGCCTCAGCTTTCGTCCTTCTCAGCTGCTCCGAGACAAAGTAAATCGGCGCCGCCGCCATTTTTCCTAGGATTAGGCCAACCCACTCCATAGCTTGTGAGCGATGGTGCGGTAAATTTCTAAGATGTGTGCTTTGGGGCGCTTTTTGAAAAGGGGCTCTCCTGCGTCACAGGCTTGGCGAATCTCCTCTGATAGAGGAATTTCTCCTAAGAAAGGGATTCCTTGTTGAGAGGCTTCTGCTTTTGCCCCGTGGTGGTGAAAAATGTGGGATGTCCTTCCGCAAGCGGGGCAGGCAAAGTAGCTCATGTTTTCGATGAATCCCAAAATGGGAACACCCACTTTTCTGAACATTTCAATGGCCCGGCGCACGTCAAGCAGCGCGAGCTCTTGGGGGGTTGAAACCATAACGGCTCCCGTTAAAGGTGCAATTTGGGAGAGGCTGAGGGCCACATCTCCTGTCCCTGGTGGCATGTCTAGCAACAATAGGTCTAACGTTCCCCAGTTGACTTGGCGGAGCATTTGTTGAACGGCGCTATGAACCATGGGGCCTCGCCAGATGGCTGCTTTTTCTGGCGGCATTAAAAAACCCATGGACATACATTTTATCCCATGTGCTTCGAGGGGCTCCATCGTTTTTCCATCTAATGAAGTCGGTTTTTCAGATCGCTTTAAGAGGTGGGGCAGAGAGGGTCCATAAATATCAAGGTCCAACAAACCCACCTTCAAGGATAGGTCTGAGAGGGCCAAAGCAAGATTAAGGGCAGTGGTTGATTTGCCCACGCCCCCCTTCCCAGAGGCTATTGCAACCAGGTGAGAGACCCCTGGAATAGGCCTAGAAGCGCTTTGGGGTGTAGGAGGTGGGGAAGGCTTGTTCGTGGTAGGGCCATGGGATGTTACAGCAACCTGCACGGTTTTAACGTTGGGAAGTTTTTTAAGCGTCAGTTCTATTTCAGCTTCAAGAAATTTGGCGTCCTTGGCGTGTTTCATGGGGATTTCCAGTAATAGTCTAACCTTTTCCCCCTCTTGATTTATGTGTTGAACCCATTTTAGCGCAACAATATCTTCTCGGGCCTCGGGAGGCTTGACTGTTTTTAAGGCATTCCATAGGGTAGATTCGGGGAAAAATGAGACCATCAAATAAAAACTCCTGGGTTTGGGGCACTTTTCTTGAGAAGTGGGTTGCTGCCCCGGTACATAATGGTTTATAAAAAAAAAGAGAAAAAAAAGCGATCTTAAAAAAAATGGAGATAGCATGAGCTGGAATGACGGAGATGAGGGGCCTTGGGGGGGCGGAAATTCAGGCGAAAATTCAAAAAAACCTTGGAATTCTGGTAAAAAATCTAGAAACAATCAGCCTAATCTGGAAGATATCATACGCTCTGGTCAAGAAAATTTAAAAAAAATGCTACCTCCTGGAAAAGGTATGAGCTCTGTTTTTATGGGGGCGCTCTTGGTGCTGGTGGGGCTTTGGCTGAGCACAGGCATTTACCGTGTTCAACCGAGCGAGCAGGGGCTTGTGCTGCGTTTTGGAAAAATGTCGCGCATCGCGCAACCAGGATTAAATTACCACCTTCCATCTCCCATTGAGCAAGTTGTTGTTAAAAACGTCACGGCGGTTAACCGGGTTGAGAGCGGTACGTTGCTTCAAAACCGAGAAGAAGGGGAAGAGGGGCTGATGCTGACAGGCGATGAAAACATCGTCTTGGTTAATTTTACAGTGCTATGGATCATTAAAGACATTGAGCAATATGTGTTTAATGCAAAATCTCCGGATGAAACCGTTAAATCAGCAGCGGAGAGTGTGGTTCGAGAGATTATCGCCCAAACGCCCATTTCTTCAGCTTTAACAGAAGGGCGTGGCGCTATTAATCAAAAAGCTCAGCAAACCCTTCAATCCTTGATGGATGCTTATAAATTGGGGATCCACATTCAAGAAGTTTTGATGGGGAGCATTGATCCGCCCTCTGCGGTGATTGATGCTTATCGAGATGTTCAGCGTGCCAAGGCAGATCAAGAACGTTCTCGCAATGATGCGGAGGCTTATCGCAATTCTATTTTGCCAACGGCCCGTGGTGAGGTGCAAAAAATTATCATGGCGGCGGATGGGTATCGTCAGAAAGTGGTTGCGGAGGCTCAGGGTAATGCCTCGCGCTTCCTTGCTTTGTTGACTCAATATAGTTTGGCTCCTCAGATTACATCCCAGCGTCTCTATTTGGAAACGTTAGAAGATGTGTTGAGAGAGGTACCTAAGATTGTCATGGATCATGGGGGCGCTTCCCAAGGTGTTCTTCCCTATCTCCCCCTTCCGGGCCTTGCTAAGAAAAAAGCGATGGCTTCAGATGAAAAATCAGACTAGGAGGACATAAACGTGTTCAGCAGAAATTTAACAGCCCTGATGATTCCTCTGGTAATTTTGGGCTTTTTCGCAATGGGAAGCT
>JBOFKH010000228.1:0-7702 GCA_051657225.1 Alphaproteobacteria bacterium | reverse complement strand
GTTCCTGGAGAAGCCACTTTCTCAAACTATCGAGAAGCACGCTTCCATCTGTGGGAAGATACCATCCTTCCGCTCCTGGATATGGTGCTGGATCACCTAAACCTGTGGTTGACCCCTAAATTTGGAAAAAATTTGCGCCTAAGCTATGACCCCGATTCTATCCCAGCCTTGGCGCTGCGTCGGGAAGCCACCTGGGCGAAGGTTAATAATGCTGATTTTTTGACCCTCAATGAAAAACGCCACGCCCTTGGGTATGCGCCTTTAGAAGGTGGAGATTCCCTGGGAAGCATCGAAAACGCTTAAACACCATTATTCGAAAATTTACCATCTGATTACTACGAAGGAGGCCCTTTACCCATGACCTTTCAAATTCTTGAAAAATCAAAAGAACTGCCTGTTTCTATGGAAATGGCTAAAACCTATTTGCGCATCCAACACGAGGAAGAGGATGCGTTGGTTGAGCACTTGATTAAAACAGCTTCTGAGTGGATTCAGGAGTCAACCGGAAAAAGCCTCCTTCATCAAAAATGCCAATATACCCACGCCAATCAGCATTTTTTCTTGCCTTATGGGCCCGTTTGTGACGTTACAGAAGTTAAAGTAAAGGGAAAAATTTTAGAAGCTGAGCACTATAGCTTGGACATGTCGAAAGGTTTTATTGCGTTGGATCTTCCCTTATTTCGAAGGTCTACTACAAAAGTGACGGTGACCTATAAAGCGGGGTTTGGGGAAAAACCAGAAGACATTCCAGAAGCGATTCGAAATGCGATTTTAACAGCCATTGCCTACCTTTATGAAAACAGAGACAACGCCGAGCCAAAGCTGTCCTTGTCTGCTGCCATTAAGCCTTGGATTCAATACCATAAAGAATATCACTTGGCTTAAAGAGAGGTATCTCCCATGGCATCTTACCTGAATAGCCTGCGCCACCGGCTTGTGTTCTGCTTTCGAGAACGAAAACCAGACGGAGAAGGCGGATGGCATTTTGGGCCTCCCCTGGAAGTTCCTCTGTGGGGATCTGTCACGCCTATGGCGCCCCCCACGGTTGAACCAACTTCTCAATCATCTTTAAACGCGGGACACAACCCCATTTTGTTCAAAGGAGAGCGCTATGAGGTGATTGTTCGGGCGTTGGAACTTCGACCCCATCTTGAAAAGCCTTTAGCTTGGATCAAATGGGGCACGCGAAACTTACTTCCCATAAATGCTCTGCATGACGTGGATGGGAAGCGAACCTATCTGTCGGTTCAAACCGTTGCACGCCAAGATGGAGGCAAAGCCTGATGCAGGATTATGGCTTAATCAAACAGCTGCGAGCACTTTTGCTTAAGCCTAAAGAGATTTCAGAAAAGATTTCTGGCATCTTTACGGTGGTGCCCGCTGATATCCCCTACCCTTACGTTACCCTTGCTTTGATCGAAAGCACCTCAACCACACGGCACGCCCACGTCACCTTCTGTCTTAAAGTGTGGAGCGCTTACCAAGGGTTAAAGGAAATCCAAGATCTTGCGGCGCGTATTCAAAAAATTCTGGAAACGCCAAAATTTTTGCTTGATTTGGACCAAGGGGCCTCTGCCACCAGCCTCAAGCTTTCTCAGCAACGCATGGACATGGACTCCCGTGGGATTCACACGTTGTCCCTTAGCTATGGCGTGCGGATCCACCTTAAGCTAAAAGGAATCTAAAACCTATGTCACAGGATACAGAACTTGTTTTTTGGTTGGATGCCAACAAACGGGGGGATAAAAATTATCTGCCGGCTTGGTCTGCAAGGGGGTGTACCCAAACCTTTCAATACATCCAAACACCCGCTTTCAAGCGAACCGTTAACGGAGATTTGGTGGATATTGGCGGGACCCAACACCGGAAATATCGCACTACCATCAGCTGTCAAGACCGGATAGCGCCAGCTTTTGAGCCTTTTTGGAGCGGGACCCGCCTGTGGGTTGACTGCATTCAGTTGCTAACTGTACCCCTTTCCCCCCGGGAAACGGAGTTGAAACTGGGGCGTAAACCTGTCCCTGACTCTTGGTCAGCAGAGACCCTTTCCGGCGAATCCATTAAAATTTATTCGGTTAAAGAACAGGAGGTTACTCTGGAAGCTGCAGATGAAAAAGGCTATTTTAGCTATCGCCCCTGTCTTTCAATGATGCTAGCCTCTTATCAATTGAAAACAGATGAATGGGGCATGACCGTTGGTTGGGACATGGTCTTAGAAGAAGTTTAGAGAGAGGAAAAAATCATGGCGCTTCCATTACGAGAAACGGAAATTTTGAGGGACAAACTTTATACTTTAGTACCCGATTTAATCCCCTCCGATCTGGCCCTTTACCAACATATCCGTCGGCAATATTTGATCGCAGGAGAAGGTGTACGACGAGAGGCTTATGATGACGGCAAAGGAAATATCACCGTTGGAGTTGGCTTTAACATGGAGCTTCCACGATCACGGGATGATTGGACGCGCGTGTTTAAAGACTCTGTTTCCTTTGACGCTGTTTATGAAAACCGAGCAAGCTTAACCCTTGAGGCTGTGGAGCTTTTGCTGGAAGAAGCGCTCCAAACCCGGGAGCAAGAATTGAAATGGATTTATCGAGGCGTGTGGGAAAAGCTGAAACCCAATGAGCACCTTGCCATCGAAAGCGCTTATTACAATGCCCCCAGCTTGGTGATGGGCCCCCCTACGGACAAAGCCTTGATCCCCAAAGGTTTGCGACTTTCTTCCTGCAAAGCAACTCGTTTTTATGGACACATGAAACGGTATGCGGAAACCCAAAACATGGATGCCCTGAAGCAAGGGGTGATTGAGCTGCGTTGCCATTCAAACGCTGAACAAGACCCGAAGATCCGGTTTGGCCTTCAACAACGCCGCAACTCTGAAGCAGAGCTTTTAGCGTCTTACAAGGTACAGCGGGTTTAGGAAAATGAGATGCTGAACCCCCTCAATTTATTTGAGCCCGTAATTTCTGTCCCAGGGTTGGCCTATCTTTCAGATTTTATTACACCTGATCAAGAAAACCAGCTGGTAAAGGAGATTGACTCGCAGACTTGGATTTTGGAACTTAAGCGACGGGTTCAACATTATGGCTATGTTTATGACTACAAAAGCCGTCGGTTAGATTCCAGCCAATATCTGGGCCCTATGCCAAATTGGCTGAATTTATGGTGTAAGAAGCTTTGGGAGCGGGGCTTATTTCACGCGCAACCAGATCAAGTGATTGTGAATGAATACCTACCAAGCCAAGGAATTAGACCCCATATTGACTGCATTCCTTGTTTTGGAGACACCATCGCCTCCCTCAGCCTTGGTTCAGCGAGTGTGATGGATTTCCTCCACCCAACCCAAGAAAAAATTTCGCACTTGCTGGATCCAAGAAGTTTGCTGATTTTAACCCAAGAAGCGAGATATGCCTGGAAACATGGCATTGCAGCCAGAAAGCAAGATAGTTTCCAAGGCGTTCCATTCAAACGGGGAAGGCGAATTTCACTGACATTCCGAACACGGCGCCATCATAAATTTTGATTAAATTGTCAAAAAATATAATTATTCAAATTTTTCTTTTCGTTATTTTTTATTACTTGCTTTTATTTATAATTTAATGTTTCCCTTGACAAAATATTAATTTTAATTAATTTTTGGAGTCTTAAGATAATGAAATTTTTACACAAAAAATGGTTGTTGCTTTCTTGTGCGCTTTTGGTCACGAATCCTTTGCGGGCAATGATGCAAGAAAATGATGATGAACAAACACCGTCTTGCAGCCATTCACGCGGCGGGCAATCTAACGCTACCTCATCCTCTTATGAATGTTTGCAATGGGATATCCTTCCACGACAAAGCGTGGATGAATTTATCAATTTTTTCTATAGCATCCCGGAAGAGACATGGCCTAAAGACCGTTTGTCATGGAAATATCTTAAAGGAAAAAACGAAGAAGATGTTTCTACACTTCTAAGCATCTTACCAAGAAACCTACATCCTGAAGAACCTATGGATACTGATGAATCCTTAGAAAAACACCACTGGTTCAGCATTGTTAGTGGAAAAAGTTCAGAAAATGTTCTTAACTTTGTTGCTGGCCTATCAGAAAAAAACTTTCATCATTCTTCTCTAATCTGGTCTGAAGTTATGAACCATAGAACAGTAGACGACATTATCTTCCTTATCAACGGCCTGCCACAATGGGCACGCCCTGAAGAACCCTTGGAATGGGATAATATTATAAACAAAAAGACAGATGATGTTCTTAAGCTTATCAAGGGAATTCCAAAAAATTTGCTTCCTAAAACTCCCTTGATGTGGAATCTTATTCATACAAGAAGCCCAGAGGATGTTACTGAATTTTTCCTTGAATTCCCAGATCATCTGAAACCTAATAGTCGCGCCATATGGAATGATGTTCAAAGTATCTGCAGATCTGATGCAGAAAAAATGGCAAATTTTATGCAATGTCTTCCTGATCATCTGAAACCTAATGTTATACATTCTATGGCGTGGTCGAATTCTCCTTATTTTGACGATCCAAGGTGGTCTCCAGAGCATGAAAATTCCATCTCTGTGTTGGCTCCTGCTTTTTTTGCAGCTAATAACTTTGTAAAAGATGAATTTGAAGCTTGGCTCTCCTTAGCCCAATTTGACCGAGATGAGCTGCTTGAGATGTGTGCAAGGGGCATTTATTTTGAAAAAATAGATTTGCTTATGCCAGAAGGCTTAGGCAAAAAAGAGGAAAAGAGAGCCTATTTACAAAACGTGTTATTCCCTGGTGGAAAATGGATTTGGGGCGATTTAGAAAAGGCTTTTGGTTTTTTATTAGACACAAAGACAAATGCACCTGCAAGATCTGTCTTATCCGAACTCGTACGTGAGGCGATATCAGCTTCAGAACAGAGGATCCAAAGGAACAATCAGACGATTCATTCCCAAGAAACAGAAGAACACTTCCAAAAAATTCTTCAAAATTTAAATGAAGCGTATGCAGGCCAATGGGGAGAATTATCAGGAATGCTTGATGCATGCAAAGGCCTAAGCGAAGATGAACGTGAAGACGCAAAATCTACACTTAATCATTTAAAAACTGAAGGCATGCGCCAAGAGTTAGATTTAGCTTATGCTGCAGCTAAAACACTATCGGAAGACAAGCAAGAGAGTTTTTTTAGAGGTTTTCTTGTGCGCGCTAAGCGCATGTACAATGAGACAAAAAACCAAGATGGAATGACTTGCTTAACAGGCCTCAAGATGTTATTGCCCGAAGCTTTGTCTGGTATTCACCCGGGTGTGCCTTTATTTATGAGTGAAGGTGGCTTTTATGACCTCTTCTCAGGGCAAATGAAACCTTTCATTGAAAAGGTGAAAGCTGAAGGAAAAGATTCTTCACAGTTTTGGGAGCTTTTTAAGAAAGAGAACCTTTTCCCTCCGAGAAAAAATCTTGATGAAGCAAAGCGTATCTTTGATGAAGCAAAAGAAGATTTTGAGAAAGCAATTGAAGCCCGTAACGAAGCAGAACAAGACCTTAATGAAGAAACAGAGCAAAAGCAACGCTTAGAAAAAAAACAAATTCTTTACAAAGCAATAGATATTGTTAGAGAAAAAGAGCGTGCCTTGAGTGAAGCTAAACAAACCCTAGATGAAACCTCAAATGAAGCAGAAAATTTTGAGAGGGCAAAGCAGGCCTTCGAGAAGCTTAAAGCTGATGTGACAGATGAGCTTCTGAATGATTATTTTGAAGAATAAAAAAACTTTAAACTTTTGATGGTATCAAAATCTTGAAAAGTGGATGACGCACAAGGGAGGCGTTGTCCACTTTTTTGGTTTATGACTTTTGGGAACCAGAGTCCCTTTTTTTGAAAAGTTGCCCTTGAAAAACCACTGTCATAGGCGTATGAGTGAAGCAAAAAATAGGAGAGGAACAAACAGATGCCTTCGGGTTTGCCTGAATTTCAAAAACCTGGCGGGGAGCAACACCCCAAGCCAGCGCGTTTGCCTAAGCGGCCTTTTTTTTCATCTGGACCTTGCGTGAAATATCCTGGTTGGTCTTGGGATGTTCTGAAGAACGCTAAATTATCACGCTCCCACCGGTCTGGTGACGGGAAAACGCTCCTTAAAGCTTGCTTGGAAAAAACCCGAAAGCTTCTGGAGATTCCTGAAGACTATTATATCGCCATGGTGCCAGGCTCCACCACGGGGGCCATGGAGATGGCTCTTTGGTCTTTTCTGGGCCCCCGCCCTGTGGATGTTTTTGCCTGGGATGTTTTTAGCAACCTGTGGTCCTATGATATCCAGCATCAGCTTCGGCTAAACAACGTGCGGGTGTTTAAGGCCCCCTTTGGCTTTTTACCTGACGGACGTCAAGCCTCCCCTGACCATGATCAGGTATTGGCCTGGTGTGGCACCACCGCGGGGGTTTGGGTACCTGATGAGACATGGCTTGCCCCCCGGGGAGATGGGCTTGTGCTGTGCGATGTGACCTCGGCGGTCTTTGCTACCCACTTGCCATGGGAACGGTTGGATGTAACAGCGTTTTCTTGGCAAAAAGGTCTGGGGAGCGAAGCAGCCCACGGGATGTTGGTTTTAAGCCCTCGAGCCATGGCGCGCCTCAAGGCTTATACCCCCCCCTGGCCAATGCCACGACTCTTTCGGATGACCTTTGAAGGCAAAGTGTTGGAGAAATTGTTTGAGGGAGAGACCCTGAACACGCCTTCTCTTTTATGTGTGGAAGATTTCTTAGCGGCTCTGACGTGGGCTGAAACCCTAGGGGGATTACCGAAATTAATTGAACGTTCCCAACAGAATTTTGCCGCACTGGAGGCTTGGGTTAACGCAACACCCTGGGTAGATTTTGTGGCAAAAGACCCAAAAACCTGTTCAAAAACAGCCGTGTGCCTTCAGATGACGGACCCGCGCTTTGAGCAATTCTCCCTTGACGCCCAATATGCTTGGCTGGGAAAATTGGCTCACCTGCTGGAGCATGAAAACGCTGGGTTTGACATCGTGAACCACAACCGAATGCCCCCAAGCCTTCGTATCTGGACAGGGCCTACCGTGGAGCTATGTGATTTGCAGGATTTTTTGCCCTGGCTTGGGTGGGCTTTTGAAGCGACAATGGCTTAATGCCGATGGGTGTGTCGCTCTGACCTTTGCCGTTCACCTCCGCTTTTTATCATTCCCACAAAAGTGAGAAACTAGACAGCGTCGACATTTAATTTAAAAAATGATAAAATAATCTCTCCCTAGGGACCGTGTCCTCAATTGAGCCAAATGACGATGGAAGCCAAGTGAATGGCCCCGAGGAAATGGGTAGATGTTTTGTCATAACGCGTTGCAATAGCGCGGTATTGTTTGAGTTTTGCGAAAAAATTCTCTATCAAATAGCGCGCTTTATAAAGATGCTTATCATAAGGTAGCAGAATCCTTCGATTTTTTCTGGGAGGAATAACGGCTTGGCGCCCTTTTTCTTTAAGCTTGCTCCGCACCCGCTCATCCGCGTCATAAGCTTTATCGGCCAAGACCGCATCGGCTTTCACCACATACTCCATCAGCGCATCAGCTCCCTCCAAATCGTGCCCTTGCCCTTGGGTGAGGTGGAAACCCGTTGGATTTCCAAGCGCATCGCAGGTCGCGTGGATTTTGGTGCTCAGTCCCCCAGAAGACCGTCCGATGGCCTGATTTCCTTCTTTTTTTTGGCGCCAGCAGCATGCTGATGAG
>JBOFKH010000227.1:0-1041 GCA_051657225.1 Alphaproteobacteria bacterium | reverse complement strand
CTCCAGGGCCGATTGTTGCACGATAATAACGTGCATCAAAAAACATGATAAAACAATCAAGTAGTAATAGTAAAAGCTGGATTGCAAGTAGAAAAGAGAAAAACAGGGATAATTAACTAGCTAATTTGTCGAGTTCGATATTGAAGAGTTCGGATGCAGATTTAAAGTTGAGGATTCTGCGTTTCTTTTTGTTGATGAGTTCAACAGCGTTTTGAATGACATCATTGGTGAGTAGATTGAAATGAGTTCCTTTAGGGAAGAAGCGTCGTATGAGTTTATTAGCGTTTTCATTGCTGCCTCTTTCCCAAGAGCAGTAAGGATGTGCAAAGTAAACAACAGTTCTTGTTGAGGTGGATTTAGGATGTTTTTGGATATCTTCATAGCGTGAAAATTCAGAACCGTTATCAAATGTGATAGATTTAAAGACTTGTTTAAAAGTGGAACCAAACAGTTTTTCAACTTTATTGATGGCCATAAAGACTTGCTTGGCAGATTTGCATTTAATTTTAATTATGATTTCCTTTCGCGTTTTTCGTTCGAGGAGCGTAAGAAGAGCCCCAGAATTCCCGCTACGTCCCCCAACAATGAGGTCACCCTCCCAGTGTCCAAATTCTTCTCTATTTTCTATGTGTTTAGGACATTGATCAATAGAAGTGCCTTTGTGCCTCTTGGCATATTTTCTCTTCTTAGCCTGCTTTCTCCCAACCATTTCTAAGCAATGCATCTTTTTGATATCAATGAGTTCTTGATGCACGTAATTATAAATCGTTTTCGTGCAGACAGTTACTCCATTGAAGGTTGGAGCAATCACATTCACGGCTTCATCGATAGAGCGTATTTTAGGGTTTTCTAGAACATAGTGACAAACAGCATCAAGGAAAGGTTTTGCTTCAGCGAGTTTGATGCGATTGGAAGGCTTGTTGTGTCTTGTTCGAGAATTGAAAGCTGCATCAGCAGAAAACTCGGTTCTTTCCTTGAGATTAGAATCAAGGACAGTGACAGTTCCGGCTTTAATAATTTTGTAGAGATTTCCAACAGTAG
>JBOFKH010000226.1:0-8649 GCA_051657225.1 Alphaproteobacteria bacterium | reverse complement strand
CCCAATGCCCCCCCCGGATGACGCTCCCGATAATCCTCAGGTTCAAAAGACCGCATATGAAGGAGAGCTGCCGCAAGAGCATCCCCCAAAGCCAACATCATGGTTGTAGAGGTGGTGGGGGCAAGCCCCATGGGGCAAGCTTCTGGAAGAGATGGAAGTGTCAGCAGCCTCTCACAAAGCTTGGCAAGTTTACTCTCTGGACGGGAGGTCACCAGGACAGAAAAAAGCCCAAGCTGGTTTGCATAAGCCAATAGGTGGTAAAGCTCTTGGGTTTCACCTGAATTTGACAGCACAATCAGGGCATCTGTTGGGGACAAAAAACCGAGATCCCCATGGTTAGCTTCTGTTGGATGAAGGAAGCAAGCAGGGGTTCCTGTGGAGGAAAGCGTGGACGCAATCTTTTGAGCAATATGGCCGCTCTTCCCCACCCCCGCCAAAATTACCTTGCCTTTTGTCAGCAACAGACGCTCAACAGCTTCTTCAAAAGGGGCACCCAAGCTGTTCGCCAACGTCTGCAGGCTCTTGCTTTCTGTTTCTAAAACGCTGCGGGCTATCTCTAAAACAGCAGCTCCCGCAGAAGCCTGGCGTTGGGTTGGTAAACTCATCATAGACATTCGTTCATACATAACCACACTTAAATATTATAGCAAACCCCCTGAAATCTTTTGCAGTAACACAAAAAGGAAGCACTGCGAGAGATTCTACACAGCTTTTTTCCAAAAATCTAGACTGAGTTCACCTTAGAGCATAACGCAAATGTGGTTTTTTTTTAAAAAATATGTTATACAGTATACAGTGATTTTTTACGCTTTTTTAGGGAAATCTTTGCCTGGAAGCAAGTTAAAATTTTAGTTTTTTGCCAATTAGGAGGAAGGTATGGGAGGCTGTTTTTCGACTTTACAAGACCTATCCGGTGCTTTTCCATCGAAACTTTCTCCTAATTCTTTCATCTATGGAGCAGTTGATTTGGGCACAAACACGTGCCGCATGTTGATCGCCAAGCCTGATCTTTACTATCTCAATCCAAAGGGGTTCGAAACCGTCGACACGTTTTCTCGCGTGATCCGTTTTGGCCAAGATTTAGAAGAAACGGGATCTCTTTCCCAGGAAGCCATACGCCGCGCTTTAATAGCCCTTGAAGAGTGTGCCCGCAGGTTTGATTTTTATCAGGTTGACCATTTTCGATGTGTCGCCACAGCAGCTTGTCGCGAGGCGAAAAATGCCTCTGAATTTTTGGCCCAGGTGAAAAATGAAACGGGGCTTGCTGTTGAAATTATTTCCCCTGAAGAAGAATCTTTACTAGCAGTAGCAGGTTGCTTTGACCTTGTCAGCAACAAGATCCCCTATTGTATTGTGTTTGATATTGGAGGTGGCAGCACAGAAGTTGCGCTTATTGAGGTATTTGAGGCCCAAAAATTCAAAATCCTGGATTGGGTTTCTCTACCTTACGGCATTTTAACCCTTTCGGATGCTGTTTGCTCCTTGGAAGAAAAACAGACCGCAACAGAGCAAATTTCTTTTGAAATGAACGAATTTGCAATCCGAAATGATCTGTTTGCTCACATGCGAGACAAAAAAATTCAGATGATAGGCGCTTCCGGCACTGTCACAACCCTTGCTGCCATCATGTTAAACCTGGAGCGCTATAGCCGCTCTCGCGTTCATAAAACCCTTTTGCCAGCCCATGAAATCCAGCGCGTGGTCCACCAGCTATGGAGCATGAAGCCAAGCGAACGCCTCTCCCATCCTTGTATAGGCCCCCAGCGTATGGATTTTATCATGGGGGGGGTTGCTATTTTCCAGGGAATTTATGATATTCTCACCGTAGACCCCGTTGTGGTTGCAGATCGCGGGGTTCGAGAAGGTATTTTGCGTCATCTGATGACACAATTCCCCCCGGGGCCCAAAGATTTTTTCCCTTCTGCAGCTTAGGGTTTCATCGCTTAAAATTCTAGGAAGGAATTGTTTATGGGAAAGGTAAGAGCGGCAAAATCTGGAGCACGCTTTGAAAAAATTACCCTTCGCACTGCGCGGGGGCGCACGACTTCCTCCCAAAAATGGTTGACACGTCAGCTTAACGACCCGTATGTTCACCAAGCCCATTTAATGGGATACCGGTCCCGCGCAGCGTTTAAACTGCGGGAGCTTGATGATGCTTGGCATTTTCTCAAGCCAGGCCAACGGGTTGTGGATTTGGGGGCAGCCCCTGGGGGCTGGAGCCAGGTTGCGGTTGAACGCATTCATGCTTCCCCTGAAAAAAACCTGCTTGTAGGTATTGATCTTCTGGAGATCGAACCCATCCCTGGAACTGTTTTTTTGCAGGGAGATTTTTTAGATGAGGCTAAAATTCAACAGGTATGTCAGCTTCTCACAGGCCCTGTGGACGTTGTATTGAGCGATATGGCTGCTTCCACAACAGGCCAAAAACAGATCGATCACCTGCGAACCATGGCGTTAGTAGAAGCTGGATTTGATTTTGCCCAGGAAGTGTTGGCCCCTGGAGGCGTTTTTGTTGCAAAAACCCTTCAAGGAGGCACAGAAACGAAGCTGCTCTCAAAATTAAAACAGCGTTTTCGCCAAGTGGTTCATGCAAAACCTCCTGCAAGCCGTCCGGCGTCTTGTGAGATGTACCTTATCGCCATGGGGTTTCGTCTATGACCCCCGGTGCACGCTTCCAAGCTGTTTTAGATATTTTAGATGCGTTTGAGCAAAACAGCCAAGCCCCCCTAGACCAATTTCTCACGTTTTACCTAAAAAAGCGTCGTTACATTGGCTCAAAAGACCGTATTTTTATCAATGAGATGGTCTACCAGCTCTTTCGCTATTGGGGAAAAATTCAAGCCATTGCCATGATGCAAGGCATTGCTCTGGAAAGCCTCCATCCAGAAAAGCGAAATCGCTTGCGGTTATTGATCTTCTTGATTCACGGGACACATGCCTCCCACGCAGAAATCGCCTGTCGTTTTAATGGTCAACACCACCACCCAACACCTCTCATGTCTGAGGAAAAGCGTCTTTTTAAAGAAGCCGAAGCTATTTCAGCAGAAAACCTACCCCTTTGGGCCCAAGCTGAGGTTCCGCCAGAGCTTCTGGGACTCTTTCAGAATGCTTTTGGAGAAAAAGCCCTAGACCACGGCAAAGCTTTGCAAACAGAAGCGCCTGTTGATTTGCGGGTTAACACCTTAAAAAATTCTCCAGAAGAACTCCAAGCTCACCTTGCCTCAGAGGGTATCCACACCCATCCAACCCAGCTATCTCCTTTTGGGTTACGACTTTCTAAACGCCAGTCTTTGTCCCACTTGGAAGCCTTTCAACAGGGCCATTTTGAGATCCAGGATGAGGGCTCCCAGCTGATTGCCTTGTTGATGGATCCAAAGCCAGGGGAAAAGATCGTTGATTTTTGCGCGGGCGCTGGGGGAAAGACCCTGGCCCTTGCAGCGATGATGCGTGGTAAAGGGAGAATCTGGGCCTGCGATATCGCCCAGTGGCGGCTCCAGCGGGCTCAAGTGCGTCTGCGCCGAGCTGATGTACAAAATGTTACCATACAACACCTTGCTCTTTCGGCTGATCCATGGATCCAAGCAAACGTAGGAAAAATGGATCGGGTTCTGGTGGATGCCCCTTGCAGCGGTGTGGGGACCTGGAGGCGCCAGCCTGAAAAAAAATGGCGGCTGTGTCTTGGGGACCTGAAACGTTTATTTGAGGTTCAGCAGCAAATCCTCAAAAATGCCTCCCAGCTTGTTAAACCTGAAGGGGAGCTGCTCTATGCCACCTGCTCGCTTTTTTCTGAGGAGAACGAACGCCAGATTGAACGCTTTTTAAACAACAACCCAGAATTTGTAAAAATTCCCATGGAAACACGCTGGCGTAAGCAACTTCCGAACCAAACACCTCCTGTTTGGATTGAAGACTGCCTTCGGCTGACGCCCCTTGAGCACCAAACAGACGGGTTTTTCATGGCAATTTTAAAGCGTGTTTCTTGATGGGGCTGCTTATCGCATAAACCCAAGCTACAGATCTAGCGCCTTTTCTTTCTCTAATTTCTGCGCCATCCATAAAATATCCCGCGCAACAGGGGTTGCGACAGAGCCGCCAGATCCACCATGTTCAATCAGAACCGCAATGCTGTAACGGGGGTCATGAAGGGGTGCATAGCCACAAAAAAGCGCATGCTCTCGCTCATGCCAGGGCAGATGCGTGGTTTTGGTGCGCCCTGCTTTGCGGTCTTCAAGGCTGATCCGGCGCACCTGGCTGGTGCCCGTTTTGCCCGCCATCTCAGCATGAGCATAAGGAATTCGCCAGTTATACGCCGTCCCCCGGGGGTCATTGACTGCCCCTATCATGCCGTTGCGCACGAGCTCCATATGCTCAGGGAGAATCTTGAGGGGGATGTCGGGGAAAATTTTAGAAGGCTGCTCACTTGTCAGCAAATAAGATGGAGAAACCATCGTCCCTGTTGCTAATCTGGCAGCCATCACCGCCAACTGAAGGGGGGTGGCAAGGATCATTCCCTGGCCAATGCTCGTTAACAGGGTGTCGCTAACAGTCCAGCGCGCCTTTCGATGCTCCCGCTTCCAAGCAGGAGACGGAAGGAGTCCTGTTTTTTCTCCGGGAAAATCCTCAAAAAACCGTTGCCCCAAGCCAAATGCCTGCAAAAAAGGTAAGAGACGCTCAATCCCCAAGCGGCGCCCTGTTTCGTAGAAAAAAACGTCACAAGAGCACATCAGCGCTTCGTGTACATTGACAGGCCCATGCCCCCCTGTTTTGTGGGCCCAACAGTGAAAACGGTGGTTATGAACGGTGCTATAACCCGCACAAGAGATGCGTTGGGTGGGCAAGATCACTTCCTCTGAAAGGGCCGCCAAAGCAACCAGCATTTTTAAGGTTGAGCCCGGCGCGTAAAGCCCCGACATCACCTTGTTTAACAGGGGATTATAGGGGTTTTCGGTGACGTCCTTCCAAACAGTTTTGCTGATACCCCGAACAAATAAATTTGGATTGAAGGAAGGGCTGGAGACAAAGGCTAAAATCTCTCCGGTTTTCGCATTGAGGACTGCTGTCGCAGCGCTTGGAAACTCTTGAAGCCTTTGGGCTGCATAGAGTTGAAGCCGATGGTCTAGGGAAAGCGAGAGATCTCTCCCGATTTTGGGAGCCTGGTAACCAAGGTCCCGCACCACCTGACGGCGAGCATTAATCTCAACAGAGCGGGACCCCTCAAGCCCTTGAAGGGCATCATTACATACTTTCTCAACCCCCGCCTTGCCCAGGTAGAAACCAGGAATTTTTGAAGATTTATATTGAGCCGCTTCCTGCTTTGAAGGATATCCCACATATCCAATGAGGTGAGCGATCGCGTCGTCATAGAGATAGCGCCGCTGTTGGCCCACTTCTACAACAACGCCAGGGAGGGCTTCTCGGTTTGTCTCAATAGCAGAAACCTCTTCCCAGCTCAATTGGTCTTTGATTAAAAGGGGTACCAAGCTGGAAGATTTTTGGCTTAAATTTTGGAGCAGCTGCTCTGTATCAGTTTCAGATAAATCGATAAAGGTTTGCAGACTTCGGATGGCCTCTTCAAGGTCAGGCGCTTTTTCTGCTAGCAACACCACCTGAAAGCTATTTTCATTGCTCACAAGGGCTTTTCCCCAGCGATCTAAGATGCGGCCCCGCGGCGCAGGGATCAACCGGAAAGCAATGCGGTTTTCGTCTGAAAGGGTTTGATAACGGTGGCTTTCCAAAATTTGTAATTGATAGATGCGCCCCACTAGTCCCAACATTAAAACAGTTTTCCCAGCGCCCAACAGAAACGTTCTGCGGGTCATCTGTTGGGAGTGTTCGAGAATAACGTAAGACATTAAGCTTGCTCTAACAGTCGCTTGGTTTTTAGGAGGGTGTAAAAAACAATAGGGTAAGAGACAAGGGTGCCTAGGTAGGTGTAAAATAGCTGTTTTTGAGGTTGAAATTGACCCAACAACACCCAATCTAGCAGGTAACAGGCGAACGTGAAAAACAGCATATAAAAGCCAAATGCAACCCAAACAACACTAAACGATGCCTGAAAAAGGGAGCGGCGTTGGGATAATGTCATTAAAAACGTTAACAAAAAAGTCAGAAATGTTTTTCCAAAATCAACACCTGATAAACCATCAATGATCAGGCTCACCATGAAAAGCCCTGAAAAAGGAAGTAAATCTGGTCGATAAATCGTCCAGTAAAACAGCGTACTGTGGGCGAACAAAAGGGGGAAGCTATCCAACACAAATTCATCAATTAAAGCAGCACCCAATAGAGAAAAAAAGGGGATAAATCTCAGTAAAGTCCTTAGCAATCTTGCAGAAAACGGAAGAACAACCATGGGTTTTAGCTAATCAGCAGGGGCTTGAGCGTTTGCAAACCCTTGGCCCAAAGGCCCTGTCCCAACTTGAACAAACTCCAGGCGATGCCAAGGAATGTAAGTGTGAATGGAAAGCCCCCCTTCTGGCGTGTAGGCCAAATGCCCTACACGATGCCCCGGCGGAAACTTCCCCCCGTGGCGTGAGGTAACCAAAATTTCAGAAACGTCCAGCGGACGATTTTCTTGGAGATAAATGAGAAAAGGATGGGCAGACCCATTTCCCGCCAAAATAGCTTCAATCTGGCTGGAAAGGCCCTTAACGGGAATCCGAGAATCCCGGTGCGTTAATGGCATCACCCGAGCCGCATGCTCGCTGACTTCATGGACCTGGCCAACAATGCCGTAGGGAGAAAAAACCGGTTGCCCTTTTCGAATACCCGAAGAAAATCCACCCGCGATCAAAAAAAAGTGATTCCAGCCTTTCAGGGGGCTGCTGAGCACAGGAACTGTGAGCATTTTTTGAGGAAGATCTGGCAACACCGTGAGGGTTCTCCGAAGACCTTCATTTTCTTGTTGGATATGGGCCAGTGAAACCAATTTTTGCCGCAATTCACTGTTTTCTATCTCTAGCCGGCGCTGTTTTTCAAGAAGCTGCTGCCCATTTAACATGAATTGTTTGAGCTCCATAAAACGATCGGCTGCTCCATGAAACGATAAACGAAACCGTCCATTAGCTTCTAAAAAAAGGTGTCGAACCGGCTCTAAAAGAGGTGATGAGGTTTTTGAGACGTACAAGAGCGTGATGGACAGGAAAAAGGATACAACGAAAAATAAATATTTTTTGAGGGGCAAGATAGAAAACGTAAAGAGATCTAAAAATGTCTGCCTAAAATGATTACCTTTCAAAACACGCATGGAGAAAGGCGAAAAAGGCATTTTTTTGATATATAAAGACATGGGAACTCTGACGTGTTGCGTAAGAAAAAGGTCCTTTCCCACACTAAATGCTATTCCCTATCAAAGGTCAAGCCTAAATTTGTGGATAAACTCAGATGAAATAAAATCCAGAACAAAGCCTCTGCTCTGCTGCCTAAGCAAAGTACCACCTCTTTGGGCATATAAGACAAACAAAAGGGACGGGAGAGGGCCCCTTCAGAGGAAGCCCCCCCTCTTCAACAAAGAAGAGCTACACCAAGAGCCCTAAAATTGGATCCTAGTTCCTAAGATAACCGTATTAGCCCTCTGATTTTTCACCCCTTTGACCGCTCCGCCCAATGCGTTGGAAAGCATACGTGCTTCGTAAAGGGCACTTGGGTTTTTGAGGTTGTGGTTTGCATATTCACCATACACCACTAAGCCTTCTGCTACTTTATGCTCAACACCCCCGGAAAAAACATCTCCTTTGGCTTTATGATTCTCAAACCCTGTTTTGCGCTCACTGTGGTAATACCCAAGGCTCACCTTTGTGTCAGGTGTAAAGGCATAGCTTACCCCCAGGTTAAACATGTCTGCTGCACGGGCTTTGCTTGCGACATAATCCAGAGGTGCAGACAAAGGAGAGGGCACTGGATAAGGGTCCACACCGATAACATCCGTCTTCAGCTGATTCGACTTCCCTCCTCGCATATATTCTGCCCCAAAGCTGAAATTTTTATACTCCACAACGCCACCCACAGCCCACGCACGGGTATTTTCCCGGTCTAGGAATTGACCCGCGGCTGCTTTTCTCTCCGGCCTTGTGGTTCCAGCAATCCCTGTTAAAGAGAGAGAAAGCTTAAGACCGTTTTGTAATTCTCTCATATAATTCAAACCAGCGGAGATGCTGTTACGATCGAAGGGAACCGGCGCATCCGCGTTAGGATGAGAAGCCGTGTTCAATTTCGCAGAACCATCGTGTTTCGTATCAGGCGCAAAACTGATCCCCAATTGAACACCTTCTAAACGTGGCGTTACGTAAGCAATTTTGGTTGCATCTCCTGTATCCCCTGGAAGGTCAACTGTGGTTTTAACACCCGTCGTAACCGCAAGGATATTTTCAAAACTGCCGTCAAATCCACCGGAACCAACCTGGGTATCAAAACCACCCACCGCCATGATGTCTTCAACACCCGCAGTATCCCCCAGGATTACACTCCCCCAAGTTCCTTCAAATTTGAGGTAGGTCTCTCGCACAGAGTTTGTCGCGTTGGTGTCTCCTGTGAGGCTGAAATGCAAAGAATAATCTAGCCCAAAATCTGATTTTCCAAAGACTTTAAAATTGATTTTGGAGCTATCCAGAGAAAACATGGCACTATCAGCTTTAGATTTTGCATCATCAG
>JBOFKH010000225.1:0-3460 GCA_051657225.1 Alphaproteobacteria bacterium | reverse complement strand
AAGAGGCAAGCAAAGACCTAATAATGTCAAGGCATCTTGGATCTCTTGGGAAACGGTGGAAGGTTTTTTTTCAGAAGGGGAATGAGAAAAATCTGTCCAATCTTGCGAAATGTGAGGAAAGAAAAACTTAGCTTGCATGGCCCCTTTACGAAAAGACCAAGTTGGCCGGTTCCAGGTAAGGTCTTCTTTTCGACTACGCTCTATTTCACCATCGCTCATGCCGCGGTAATAATCCCACGTGGCATTATATTGTTGCACATGCTCTAAACAAAAATGGTAATAAGTACCTTCCCCTGGGTCTTGTTTAGGGGCTTTATAAAGCGCTTCTTGGGAACAGCCATCTTGCTCACAGATGGGAAATGAAGTTTTTCCTTCACTATAAGATGTTGTTAAAAAAGAAAGAAGAGAGCGCTTTGCCATTTTTCAACGACCTACCTGTGCAAGATAAAAAAACAGTATTCGACAATTTTTCTCGTATATTTTAAAAATTTTACTCAATTTTAATCAAAAACAACGTTAAATGATCAAGTAAAAGTTAGTAAGCAGAGAATAAAAAACATTTATTGAACAGGTAAAGCTTCTTTCCCTCATCTGAAGGAGAGCAGAAGTTTAAAGAAGAGTCAAGGGGAGTACGCGATGTCGGAAAGCACACAACATATTTTAACACGGATTCGGTCACCTCGCGTTCAAATTACGTATGACGTAGAAATTGGAGATGCGATTGAGAAAAAAGAGCTGCCATTTGTGATTGGCGTTCTTTCAGACCTAGCGGGACAGACCCAAAAAGAGATTCCATCTCTAAAAGAACGTAAATTTATCGAGGTTGACCGAGATAATTTTAGCGATGTGATGACAGCCTTGATGCCGCGTTTATCTTTTTCTGTGCCTGCTTTGGGTGGCGGAGAAAACGCTCAGCTTTCCGTTGAATTGTTTTTTGAGAGTATCAACGATTTTTCTCCTGAGAAAATCGTCAAACAGATCCCTTCTCTAGAAAAAATCTACACATCTCGCGTGCGGCTAACAGACCTTGTATCTAAGCTGGATGGCCATGATGGACTCGATGCTGAGCTACAGAAGCTTTTTGGATCTCCAGAGCTTTTGCAAAGGCTTCAACAAGAGGCATTGTCGGAAGAAGGAGCTGAAACACCAGAAATCAATCGTATGATTGAAGAGGGGCAAGCAGTTCGAGATCCTAGCCAAATGGAAAATGCTCGTGCACTTCTCAAGGAATTTATCCTTCAACTAGTCAACGCTGGAGAAGATTTTCCCAAAGATTCTTATGGGTTTATCTTGCAGTCCATCAAGAAATTAGACAGCCAGCTTTCCCAGCAGCTGGATGAGATCCTCCACCACCCTGATTTTCAAAAGCTAGAGAGCAGTTGGAGAGGCTTCCATTACCTCGTGACAAACTCTGAAACAGGGGAAGGTTTAAAATTACGCCTGCTCCAGATCAGCCAAAAAGAGATGGTCCGAGACCTGGAAAAGGCGATGGAGTTTGACCAAAGCCAGCTCTTTAAAAAGGTTTATGAAGAAGAATATGGAACGTTTGGTGGAAATCCTTTCTCTTGTTTGGTTGCAGATTTTGAGTTTGGCCGCCACCCCCAGGAAATTGAGACGTTGCGAAAGCTTTCGAATATAGCTGCGGCTGCCCATGCGCCTTTGCTAACAGCTGCTTCGTCTAAATTGTTTGATATGGAAAGCTTTGGGGAAATTGGAAACCCCCGAGACTTGGGTAAGATTTTTGAAAACACAGAGCTGATTAAATGGAACAGCTTCCGCAAAACCGAGGATTCTCGCTATGTTGCGCTTTTGCTCCCCCATGTGCTGATGCGCCAACCCTATGGAGCCGCAACAAGCCCAGTTGAAACTTTTGATTATGAAGAGCAAGTGGACGGAGAGGACAACCGCAATTTTTGTTGGGGAAATCCAGCTTATGTGATGGCCCAACGTATTGCGAATGCTTTTGCTTTGTATGGTTGGACCGCTGCGATTCGTGGTGTAGAAGGCGGTGGCCTTGTTGAAAACTTGCCGGTTTACAGCTTTAAGACCACTAACGGGGATTTAAACATGAAGTGCCCCACGGAAGTCACCATCACAGACCGTCGGGAAAAAGAGCTGAGTGACCTAGGCTTCATCGCTCTGTGCCACTGTAAAGGAAAAGACTTTGCTGCCTTTTTTGGCGGGCAGACCGCACAAAAACCAAAGTTTTATAACACCGAAGACGCCAACGCCAATGCCTTGGTTTCAACACGTCTACCTTACATGCTGAATGCATCCCGTTTTGCTCATTACATCAAGGTGATGATGCGCGACAAAATTGGAAGCTTTATGTCGAGGGATGACGTGGCAGACTATCTCCAAGATTGGATTGGGGATTACATTTTGTTGTCTGACGCAGCTCCCCAGGAGATCAAGGCTCAGTTTCCTCTTCGGGAAGCCAAAGTAGAAGTTTTGGATGTTCCAGGAAAGCCTGGTGCCTATAAAGCCGTTTTATTCTTGAGGCCGCATTTTCAACTTGAAGAACTTACAGCTTCTCTGCGTTTGGTTGCGAATCTTCCTGCGCCTGTTGCTTAAAGCGAATAAAACCCATTTTTAAAAAAGGAGCAAGAGCATGACAACACCATTTTATAGATCCGGGGATGATGTTCCCCAAAGGGAAATTGAGACAATGCTAGGCAAGGAAGCACAAATGGCAAGAAGCATAACAGACCACTATCCGCAAACGTCTACACCAGATCAGGTCGTACAGATAGGGACGTTTACAAAATCTACGCTTCAAGGATTAGCAAAATTTTGTCAGTTATATAGGTACGACGAGTCAATTGATCATACGATCAGCCAACATGCAGTTGGAGCGCTTTTTTCTTCAGGAGCCATTACGACATCCCATGTAACGATTTGGATACCATCAAGTGGGTATATCGCAGATCTTTTGAATATGTTGCTCAGCGGAAAAGAAATTAAAGAAGTTATTATCCGGAAACTAGCCAATATCCAAAAGCCTAATATAAGCACGATGGAAGTAAAATATACAGGCTGTCATCTCATTTATTATAAACCAGATGGCAATAAGACCATGCTTGCCTTCCGTTACATAAAAAGAACACAGACTTTTACAGAATACGACCAACATGGGAAAAAACAAGGAAAAACTGCATCTATATTAGACCTTAGCACATCCAAAACTGGGAAAAAATAGAGCGAAGAGAGAAATTTTGCATCTTATACCAAGTCCCAGATTAATTTAGATGAATGTTTAGGAGGGTGAGGCTGCGCAAGTGTACTTGAGTACATGCGTAAAGCCGAATCCCGATCCAAACGTTTAGATCAATTAAAAATGGGACTTGGTATTAAAACCCTTATATAGCATGGACCGTGTAAGGGTTTTGAGGGGCTAAACCTTCCCCCGTTTTTGGTTTTTCCTGGACATCAAAATAGAGCATCCCAAAATACATACAAT
>JBOFKH010000224.1:0-1408 GCA_051657225.1 Alphaproteobacteria bacterium | reverse complement strand
CAGCTGACGCGCAGGCGTAGCAAGGGGTGCTAGCACCGCGTTGGAGGGGCGGCTTGTTTCATCTTTGGCTTGATCGCTTTGAAAACCTGATCCTGCCAGGGCAACATGAGCGGTCAATAAGGCAACAAAAGCAAGCTTTAAAAGCGTTTTTTGGGTCAATTTGTCAGACATAAAACCTAACTCCATTCAATAAATCAAGCTCATTATAATGATTTATTGTGTCTTGTCCAATAATTTGTCAAATATTACTTTTTGTCTAAATGAGGCCCTTTCAAGATTGACGCACGACACGGTATCAATTTTTTGTCGTTCCAGATTTTGATCAAGGACATTTCCTCGCTTACGGCGTTTTAACGTCTGATAGGAGTTTTAGGCATGAAACAGATTTTATGTTTAACCGGACACGCGCGCGTAGAAGCAGGAATGACAATTTAAGAATTGGGAAGCCTAGCTCCCTGGCTTATTCAATCTCTTGGTCTGAGCTACCCGGCAATGCCTCCCCCAAGCCACGAAGGGCTTCTTGAAGTTGGGAGGCCTGAACCTGTTGAATAGCTTCTGATAAACCAGCCTGAAGAGGCACTCCAGATTTTTGGGATAGTGCCAGCGCCCCCCTCGAAGGGTTAGATTGTCTTCCTCCAAGGGTTGAGGTTTGCTTGAGCACAATCCGCGTCACCGCCTGATAACCAAAATATCCATTGATCCGGCTTAACAGAAAGGGGAGCTGATATTGAAATGCCAGGGCACGGCCATTGGCCACGCTCAAGAACAACACGCCCTCCTGGGCTTGGGAAGCGTCGCCCTGTCTCGCAAAGGTCAGCTTTTCCGGAAAACTTTCTTCCCCCCAAGGCTTTCCCAAAATATCTGGCCACGCTTGCATCAAACGAACTTCTAAAGCATTTTGCTGGGCCCACACGGGTTCAAGCAGGGTCGAAACGGTTACCCCAACGGGCTTCAAGCCTTGGGCAACAAACGACTTTTTTTTAAACGTCATCTGGCAGGGGACCTACCAATTCCCGATGCGCTTGCACATCTTGCATCAGCCGCCGCAAAAGCAGCTGGAGGCCTTGCTGTGTCACCCCAGACAGAGGATAAACCGCTTTCCCAGCGACTCCCTCTAGCTTGGATAGCTTCTCAGCCTGCTCTTCCTCCAACAATGCATCACACTTGTTCAAAGCCACAATTTCTTGTTTTTCTTCAAGCTGATGGCCATAGTCGCGCAATTCTTTTCGAATGGTTTTATATGCCCCAACTACATCTTCTTGGGTGCCGTCAATAAGATGTAGAATGACGGAGCAGCGTTCTACGTGGCCTAAAAAGCGATGCCCTAACCCGTGGCCTTGGGAAGCATGCTCAATAAGCCCGGGCAAATCTGCCAGCACAAACTCTTGGTCATCCACCAAGACAACCC
>JBOFKH010000223.1:0-1094 GCA_051657225.1 Alphaproteobacteria bacterium | reverse complement strand
AACCCAGATCCAAGAAAATCTCTCTTATGGCGCCCATGCCATTCGAGACGGCGTCTCCTTAAGTCAACTTCAACTTCAAAAGGCGCTGGTGTTGCCAACGGAGATCGCGACCCTTGAAAATTTAAGTTGTTATATCAAGTTTCCCGGAGGCCTTCCCATTACGCGTCTGACGCTTCCCTATCAAGCCCCGCTGAAGAAGCTGGAACCCTCGTTTTTGATGAAAGAGGGGGTGGGTTAGCTCCAGCAACAGGCTGGATTAGGTTGCTTTTTTGTGCGATCTTTTGAGTTGAAATTTTTGATCCAAGGACATGGAACAGACAAGATGCGCGATACCCCTCTCATCGGTGAATCCTATACCAAGCTGCTGGCTGATCTTAAACAACGCGTGGCAGCCTCAAGATATAAGGCAGCTCTCAGCGTCAACAAAGAGCTGATTTTGCTGTATCACCATGTTGGCATGCAAATCTTTGAGGCTCAGGAACGCCAAGGGTGGGGAGCCAAGGTAATCGGCCAACTTTCCAAGGATCTGAAATCAGAATTCCCAGAAATGAAGGGGTTTAGCTCTCGAAACCTCAGCTATATGCGAAAGTTTGCTCAAGAATACACCGCAGACGAAATCGGTCAACAGCCTGTTGACCAAATACCCTGGGGGCATATTGTGACGTTAATCTACGCGATCTCAAGCAAACTCGAACGACATTTTTATATCCAAGAATAGAGCGGGTGAAAACCATCCAAGCGCTTCAAAGACAGAGATTTACCCTTCAAGAAATCAAGGAAAAACTGGATGAAGGTTTCAATTTGAGTTCAAAACCATCCATTTAAGTGCGCATCGTCACCAACTTCAAGCATTTCTTGACTTTGCGATATGATGTTTTATTAACAGTGCCATATAATCCATAAATATTTCTAGATGTGGCCTGAATTCATCCTAAAAAATAAAACATTTGACGTATGGAAAATAATTTACTAAAGGTATTATGAAAAAATTAAATCAATACAAACGGATAATGATAGCGCGGCTGGTTTAAATTGAGCGCAAAGGTTAAGCAACGCCTAACGATGTGATCAGATTTAAAGTAGCTAGGCTTACA
>JBOFKH010000222.1:0-2127 GCA_051657225.1 Alphaproteobacteria bacterium | reverse complement strand
GAAGGATTTTTTCTGGGTCTGTTTCCGGCGTGACTGTTGCTGTAGACACAAGATTTGTCGTTACCACCTGACTTGTCGTTACCGCCGGATCAGAATAGGGGTCAAAGATGCGTCCATAAATATCAGGGGTGCCTGCTCGATCGTCAACCCAAACGACCAACACATTTCCATCTTTCAGCATTTTCACCTGGGGATCAATCTGAATGCCTGTCAACGTTCGGCTGAGGCTAATCTCATCACCAAGGAATGTGCCATTAGAGGCCATAAGACGCCCGTAAAGGCTTGGAGCACCTGTCTGATCGCCGTCCCATACAATAAAAGCATTTCCGTTGCTTAACGCCGTGACGGAAGCATTCGCCTGATTCCCGTCTGTCACCTGGTTGATCTTGATTTGATTGCTTAAAACCGAACCATTTTCTGAGAAAAAACGCCCATAGACGTCGAGATTACCATTTTGATTGCTCTGCCAAACCACAAAAATTTTGCCATTGCCAAGAGGTGCCACAGAGGGTTTAGACTGATCTCCAGCTGCATTTGGGTTGAGGGTAAATTCATTGCTGAGCGCCGTCCCATTGGGTAACATCACTCGGCCATAGACATCAAGGTTTCCTGTTTGGGTGCCTTGCCATGTCACAAAAACGTTGCCGTTGTTTAAAGCTGCTCCAGATGGGTAATATTGCCGTCCAGATGTATAATATTGATTGATTAAAAAATTATTGGTAAGAGCAGTGCCATTTGGAGCCAGTACGCGTCCATAAAGGTCGCTATAGCCTGTATTTCCTTCAAAAGCCAGAAAAACATTACCATCATTTAAGCTTGCCAACGAAAAAAAAGGCAAATACGCTGAATGAATCGAAACCTCATTGCCGAGGCCTGTTCCGGTGGGGGTTACGCCACGCCCATAGATATTACTATTGTAGTCCATCCACGCCGCGAAAGCGTTACCATTGGTTAACGCTGTTACAGAAGGATAATATTGATCGCCTGCTGCATTCTGATTGATCATCAACTCATCACTCAGGGGGGCGCCTGTGGTGCTGAACACACGTCCTAAAACATCATAGGCTCCCGCTTGATTCCCTTGCCAGGTCACAAAAGCATTGCCATTTCCCAAGGCCGCTACAGAGGGGTTTATCTGGGTCCCCGTTGTGTTTTGATTGACCAGGAATTCATCGGTCAGAGGTCTGATAGCATTGATGGCAGCGACTTGAGCTGCCAGGCCCGCCACAAGAGCTTCCCCTGGGTTTTTGAGGGCATAGGAAATACCTCTGGCGACAAGGCCCACAAGGCCTTTGGAACCTTCAAAAGCAAGGTTTGAAGCGCTTTCCAAACCCTTCAGCACCCAAGCTCCATAGCTCATGGGGGCGGCTGCTTTAGGGGTAGGAGTTGAATTTCGGCCAGCTTCCTCAAAAGCCGTTTGAGACACCCCCTGGGTTGCCCTTTGGGAGTGCTTGTTTTCTTTGACACGATCCTCCCTGACAACCGTTTCATGGCCTTGGGAGCTCCCTGGCATACCGTAAACCGGCGCTAGAGATGCATTCAACACCGCAAAACTCAACGTTGCGCACAACGCCTTCCGGCTGAATCTTTCCCCCTTCACCCAACCAAAACCATTTTCTTGAAACACACCACTCATCAGAGACATCCTTTGCCAATTTTAAATTTATCTAGTTGAAAAATATATTTTTTAATAAAAATTTCATGATTATTAGACATAAATGATTTATTTGTCAAATTTAAAATCATGAAAAATTTACTCGCGGCAGCGCTTTTAAGGGCGCGCTGATCCCCCCATATTTCAGACGAAACAACCCGGCTCAACGCATACAGACAAAAAGCTATAATTTATTTAAAATTGTTGGTAATTTCTTGAACAAGCGTGGGGCGCGTGATAGCCTCTTCTTACCATGCGTCGTACCATCCGTTTTAAAATAGGCTCTGTGCCGCTCACCCTGTCCCGGGCTTCTTTTCCCTTTTCCCTTGTATTTTTAGCAGGGTTGGGGGCTCCCCATCAGGCTGAGAAGCAGTAAGAGCTTTTAGCAGCTGTCGATGAATCCTGCTTGCTGTACTATGATGAAACATGACCTGAAATGGAGCAATTTAAAGCTGTTAATTAGGTAGCGTGCT
>JBOFKH010000221.1:0-1191 GCA_051657225.1 Alphaproteobacteria bacterium | reverse complement strand
CGGCAAGAGTTTTGTTAAAAATGGGAATGCTAAGCCTAGAACAGATATCGCAGGCGACAGGCTTAACAGAACAAGAACTTTTAGACCTTCGTAACAAGCACTGATAAAGGACAAAACGAGTGCATAAATCAAAGGAGGCGAAAAGCTTGACATACCTCGGGCCAACAGAAAAGATCAACACGCTGAACAGGCTTAATGACAGACTTTTCAAGTTCATCTTTGCCTCCGAACAACACAAGGACCTTCTCATCCTGTTCCTGAACAACGTGCTGGACCCAGACCGGCAGATTGTCGATCTGGAATACATGGATAGAGAACTGACGCCCTTTCTTGAGGACGGCAAGCTCTCGCACTTCGACGTCAGGGCCAAAACCAAGGACGGACGGATTTTCCATGTCGAGGTTCAGATAGCCGACGAGGAGGATTTTTTCAAGCGCTGCCTCTTCTACGTCAGCAACAGCTACGTGACGCAGATCAAGGTGGGGAACCCCTACGAGACGCTGAGGCCCGTTATCTTTGTGGGGATACTGAACTTCGAGATGTTCACGGACAAACCCAACGAATATCACTCGATCCACAGGCTGCTGGATACGCAGACCCACGCCTGTTACTGCGAAGATATGGAGTTTCATTACCTGGAGATCCCGAAGCTGCGCAAGTTGAAGAAGACGCCCCAGACGGGGCTTGAGCGGATGATGAGTTACATGGGAAGTATAGGGGGTGCGGAGGGCATGAAACAGCTTGCGAAAACAGACGCGGATATCGAAAGGATACTGAAGCTCGAAGAAATATTCGTATCGAACCCCGAGCAATGGGTGGGCTACCTGAGACGTGAACGCGCCCAAACAGACTACGAAAACTCCCTGATGGCGAAGCTGGAAAAAGGCAGAAGAGAAGGCCTGCAAGAAGGCTTACATAAGGGCCTGCAAGAGGGTTTACATAAGGGGCTGCAAGAAGGTTTACATAAGGGCAAGCAGGAAACTAAAATAGAAACGGCAAGAGTTTTGTTAAAAATGGGAATGCTAAGCCTAGAACAGATATCGCAGGCGACAGGCTTAACAGAACAAGAACTTTTAGACCTTCGTAACAAGCCCTGATAAAGGACAAAACGAGTGCATAAATCAAAGGAGGCGAAAAGCTTGACAGACCTCGGGCCAACAGAAAAGATCAACACGCTGAACAGGCTTAATG
>JBOFKH010000220.1:0-20889 GCA_051657225.1 Alphaproteobacteria bacterium | reverse complement strand
ACAACCCTTCTTCAAGAAGCAGGTTTGGAGAACGTTGATACGGTGGTGGCGGTAACCAATGATGATAAAACCAACATCCTCGCATCCCTTCTCGCCAAACGCTATGGGGCCAAACGCACAATCGCCCTGGTGAACCGTCGAGGTTATGTTCACCTGGTTCATTCTTTGGGGGTTGATAAAATTTTGATTCCCTCCACTATTACCATCGCAACCATTTTGCAAAGGGTGCGGCGTCACTATATTAATGCTATTTATCCCCTAGGGGACAGCCAAGGTGAAATTGTTGAAACAGAAGTTGCTGCAACGTGTTATGCTTCGGGGATCGGTGTCCATGAATTGAACCAACATAAAGACCTTGAGGTTTTGGCGGTTGTCAGGCAGAACACCGTGATTTTTGCATCCTTTGAATTAACACTTCACCCTTATGATCGGGTTGTTTTGGTTATTGGTCCAGACGGTTTTAAGAAATTTAAAAAATTCTTTGAGCCAAGGGATTTAGGCCAGGAATAAAGGCGTATACCTACCCATGGAGCCAACCAAAGAAGTCCTTCTTTCAAAACACTTAGAGCTTTTCCATGAGCTTTGTTCGCCGCCTTTGGATGGGTTAGTTTTTCGGTTTGTTCAGTGGTTAAAAGATGAACGCCGCTTGTCTCTCCACACTGTTTTTTCTTACCTGTTTGATATAAAAGATCTTTTTCAATTCTTAGTTTCTTATACAGGCGGCCCCGTTTCTCTTGTCTATCTGTTAGAGCTAGATCGCACAGCCCTCAGAGCTTTTATGGCAGATCAGCTCCGTCGAGGCACCCAGGCGCGCTCAAATGCTCGCATGCTTTCTACGTTTCGAACGTTGTTTGATTTTCTCCAACGCTCAGATCTTAAAGTTTCTTCAGCGGTTTACGATGTGCGCTCCCCACGGTATGCAAAAAAGCTTCCCCGAGCTCTTACTCAGGGGCAAGCTTTGACCCTGCTAACCGACGCGGGGACAGCAGAAGAGCCTTGGGAAAACAAACGGGATTTAGCCATTTTTTTCTTGCTTTATGGATGTGGTATTCGGATTTCAGAGGCCCTTGGGCTCAACCAAAGTGCGATCCCAAGGCATTATAACGACGGTTTTAATATTCATCTGTTAGGTAAGGGAGGGCGGGAGCGCTTGGTGCCTGTGCTACCTCAAGTTTTTGAAAAAATCCAAGCTTACCAAGAGATTTGTCCCTATCCTAGCACAGATGCGTCTCCTCTGTTTTGGAGCAGTAGGGGAAAGCGTTTAGCACCAAGGGCTGTTCAAAAAGCCCTTCAACAGCAGCGCGCGCTGCTTGGGCTTCCGCCCCAAACAACGCCCCACAGCCTTCGCCATAGCTTTGCGTCTCACTTGTTGGGAGCAGGGGCTGACCTGCGTCATATCCAAGAGCTTTTGGGGCATGCATCCCTTAAATCAACCCAGACCTACACCCATGTAGATGCCCAGCAGTTGATGAAGGTTTACGAAAGCGCACACCCCCGAGCTAAAACATAATCTTACCATTTTTTGCGAGCAACCCGGAGAATTTTCAGCGAATTTAAAAATAAATTTGACTAATTGTTTTTTTTATTAAATAAGTAAGCAAAAAAAGGAAAGACTTCTCAATGGGCTTTTTTTCAACCCTCAACCGTGAGCAGAAAGAAGCGGCAGGGCTTTTACAGATCGGGACTTTTCTAGAATATTTTGACCTGATGCTCTATGTGCATTTAGCAGTGTTGTTAAACGAGATTTTTTTCCCTAAAACAGACGCCTTTACAGCGTCTCTAATCTCAGCTTTTGCGTTTTGTTCAACCTATGTGTTAAGGCCTTTTGGAGCCTTGCTTTTTGGCTATATTGGAGACACCATTGGTCGCAAACAGACGGTTACCCTTACGACCTCGCTCATGGCTGTTTCTTGTATTTTGATGGCCAACCTTCCCACCTATGCAGAAATTGGGACTTTAGCTGCCTGGGGGATTACACTCT
Organism: Alphaproteobacteria bacterium; assembly: GCA_051657225.1. Taxonomy (GTDB): domain Bacteria; phylum Pseudomonadota; class Alphaproteobacteria; order Holosporales; family JBOFFI01; genus JBOFFI01. The sequence continues at coordinate 18,908 of JBOFKH010000220.1, read as the reverse complement.
GTCGGGCCATCCAAGGGATTTCTTCTTTAGGTGAAATTATTGGAGCAGAGGTTTACCTGACAGAAATTACGAAACCGCCTGCACGTTATCCCGTTGTGGCGAGCGTTCGGTTTTTTTCAGAATTTGGCTCTATGATCGCCTTGGGTATCGCAAATATCGTACTGGTTTTCACGCTTAACTGGCGCGTGACCTTTTGGATAGGGGCGGGGATTGCCATGGTGGGTGCTTTTGCTCGTAGCAGACTTCGGGAAACACCAGAGTTTCTTAAGATGAAACAGCATAAAACAGAGCAGCTTCAAAAAAAAATAACTATTGAACAAGACAAAATAGATAAAAAAACCATGCTTGCCCTTCTATTTATTTTTTGTTTTTGGCCCATCAGCTTTTATTTTTCCTACATCCATTGTGCTCAAATACTCAAAACCGTTTTTCGTTATACGGCCGAGGAGGTTATTCAACAAAATCTATTCGTTTCGATGCTCCAGTTTTGCACCTCTTCGATTGTCGTGTTCCTAAGCTATAAAATTTACCCTTTAAAGATTGTTAAATTTAACCTACGAACAGCTTATTTCATCACGTTAATCTGTCCTTTTTTATTAAGCCAGATCACGAGCGGAATACAGCTTTTTTGGATGCAGGCTTGTGTGGCTATTTTTTCATCAGGGTTTCCAGCCTACGCTATCTTTTATGCCCATTTTCCAGTCTTAAAACGGATTACATCGGTCAGCTTTATCTATGCAATCTCCCGAGCCATGATGTATATCGTCACCTCCTTCGGGCTTGTGTATTTAACGTCCTGGTTTGGAGACTTTGGTCTTTGGGTGATTATGGTTCCGGTGATGGCTGCGTTCACATGGGCTATTAACCATTTTGAAAAATTGGATAAACCTAATCTTGAAAAAGGCAACTTTCCTTTGGAAAAAAGGGTAGACCTTCTTTCTAAGGCAGCCTAAGGGTCTCTAATCAATAAAAACAAAAAAAGGGAGGACTTTCTCAATGGGTTTTTTTTCAACTCTCAGCCGTGAGCAGAAAGAGGCGGCAGGGCTTTTACAGATCGGGACTTTCCTAGAATATTTTGACCTGATGCTCTATGTGCACATGGCGGTCCTTTTGAACGAACTTTTTTTCCCTAAAACAGACCCTTTTACAGCGTCTTTGCTGTCAGCACTAGCGTTTTGTTCAACTTACGTGTTAAGGCCTTTTGGTGCTCTTTTTTTTGGATATATTGGGGATACCTTTGGGAGAAAAACAACCGTTGTGTTTACCACTTCCATGATGGCAGTTTCGTGTATCATTATCGCTAATCTCCCCACCTATGCAGAAGTTGGTATTTTAGCAGCATGGGGTATAACCCTCTGTCGCATGTTACAGGGGCTTTCTTCCCTTGGAGAGATTGTTTCTGCAGAGGTTTACTTAACAGAAAGCACGAAACTTCCTGTGCGTTACCCTGTTGTTGCAGCGGTAAGCGCCTTTGCTGATTTAGGTAGCATGATAGCTTTGGGAATCAGCAACCTTGTGCTTTATTTTACGTTTAACTGGCGGGTAGCTTTTTGGATTGGGGCAGGCATTGCGATGGTAGGATCTATTGCCCGCACAAGGCTTCGAGAGACGCCAGAATTTCTTAGAACGAAACAAGAGAGGGAAGAAATTCTTAAAACAGAAAAAACTTTTGAGCAAAAAAAAATAGATAAAAAAACAATTTTTGCGCTTTTATTTATTTTTATTTCTGTGCCTTTAGGTTTTTACTTTTCTTACATTTTTTGCGCTGAATTTTTAAAAGAAACTTGCCGCTATACTTCTGAAGAAGTGATTCGGCAAAGTTTTTTTGTTTCAATTCTTCAATTTGTCATTTCTGTTGTTCTTGTTTTTCTCAGTTATCGAATTTACCCTTTGAAAATTGTAAAATTTAATCTTTTTATCTATTATTTTTTGGTTTTGGGAGCTCCTTTTGTATTAAATTACCTTGCTAATGGGTTCACACTTTTTTGGTTGCAGATAGGTGTGGTTATCTTTTTTTCAGGGTTTCCTGCTTTCTCAATTTTTTACAGCTATTTTCCAGTTTTAAAACGCGTTACATCCGTAAGTTTTATTTACGCGGTTTCAGGAACGTTGATGTTTATCGTCACCTCTTTCGGCCTTGTATATCTCACGTCGTGGTTTGGAAATTTTGGGCTTTGGTTGATTATGCTACCAACGACCCTTGCGTTTCATTGGGCTATCAACCATTTTGAAAAATTGGATAAACCTAATCTTGAAAAAGGCAACTTTCCTTTGGAAAAAAGGGTAGACCTTCTTTCTAAGGCAGCCTAGGGGTCTCTAATCAATAAAAACAAAAAAAGGAGGCTTTCTCAATGGGTTTTTTTTCAATCCTCAGCCGTGAGCAGAAAGAAGCAGCAGGGCTTTTGCAGATCGGGACTTTTCTAGAATATTTTGACCTGATGCTCTATGTGCACATGGCGGTCCTTTTGAACGAACTTTTTTTCCCTAAAACAGACCCTTTTACAGCGTCTTTGCTGTCAGCATTGGCGTTTTGTTCAACCTACGTGTTAAGGCCTTTTGGTGCTCTTTTTTTTGGATATATTGGGGATACCTTTGGGAGAAAAACAACCGTTGTGTTTACCACTTCCATGATGGCAGTTTCGTGTATCATGATGGCCAGTCTGCCGACTTACGCAGAAGTTGGCATTTTAGCAGCATGGGGTATAACTGTTTGCCGGATGCTGCAGGGTGTTTCGTCTCTTGGGGAGATCATTGGAGCAGAGATCTATTTAACGGAAATCACCAAACCGCCTACTCGTTATTTCGTGGTAGCTTCAGTTGTTGCCTTTGCTGATTTAGGTGGCATGATGGCTTTGGGAATCAGCAACCTTGTGCTTTATTTTACGTTTAACTGGCGGGTAGCTTTTGCGATAGGAGCAGGTATTGCCATGGTGGGATCTGTTGCGCGTACCAGGCTTCGAGAAACACCAGAATTTCTTCAAATGAAAAAAAAGAAGGAGGAAAATCTTAAAACAGAAAAAACTTTTGAGCAAAAAAAAACAGATAAAAAAACAATTGTTGCGCTCTTGTTTATTTATGCATCTATGCCGCTTAGTTTTTATTTTTCTTATATATTTTGTTCCGATATATTAAAAAATATTTGCCATTATAATTCTCAAGATGTCATACAGCAGAACTTTTTTGTTTCAATTCTGCAATTTACAACATCTGTTTTATTTGTTTTTCTCAGCTATCGTATTTATCCTTTGAAGATTGTTAAATTCAACATATTCGTTTATTACTTTTTAACGTTAATATCTCCTTTTGTTTTAAATTATTTTACCGATGGGCTTACGCTTTTTTGGCTACAAGTATGCATTGTCACTTTTTCTTCAGGGTTTCCTGCTTTCTCAATTTTTTACGCGCATTTCCCAGTTTTGAAACGGGTTATGTCTGTAAGTTTAATTTATGCGACAGCATCAGCTTTGATGTACATTACAACCTCTTTCGGCCTTGTGTATCTCACGTCATGGTGTGGAAATTTTGGGCTTTGGTTTATTATGCTGCCAACGACCGTTGCGTTTCATTGGGCGATCAACCATTTTGAAGAATTGGACAGGCCCAACCTCCAAGCAAGTCGTCTTCCCTTGGAAGAGGAGGCTGATTCCTTTTCCCAAGCGGCTTAGGAGGGGGAATCAGCCATTGCTAATTTTGGGAGGAGATCTTTTATGTTTTACTTTTCCCTTCGAACATGTTTCTGAGCTTTTGAACCTTGTTGGTAGGCTTCACCGCTTTTGCTGGTTGGGTTTGAGGCGCAGAAGGTTGCGTTTCAATGGCAGCAGGCTTTGGGGGGGTGATCCTGGTTGTTTGGGCCATTTCTGTTTGGAGGGTTTTTAACGCGCTGAAGATGGTTTCAACAAACGTGTTTTTTTCAGTTTCGGTTAGGATGCGCCGACCTAAAACCGTTGCTTCTTGAAACCAAGACACAGAAGATCCGGCCAATTTTTTAAGCTCTGGGTCTGGCATGGTTTTAAATAGATTTAAAAAATTTTGGTTGGCTGCTTCTTTAAACAGATTTTGGAGATAGGATTTTGCCAAACCAAAAAGGAATATATTTCTTTGGTTTAGTGTGGCGGAAAACTTGACGCTCCCTGCATCGTTGGCCATGTACATATTTCTTTGTGAAAGAAATTTTTCATATCCCTCGATTGCTTGGGCTACTTTTTCGAGCAGGGGAGCGTTATCTAAAAACCCATGGGCTTTGCGATCGAAGAAAAATGCTGTTTGTGAAGGGAGGGCAGCCTCTCCCATGGAGGCATATTTAACCAAAAGATTTTTGCTGTTCAAATCAAAATTGAGAGCATCTAGTTTTTCTGTTTTTCCTCCTGACGTCCGTTGGTGGGACCATGCCTTTGGACCCAAGCTTAAGGGGATACCAAATTTTTCATTCACCATCAGCACGAAAACAAGATTTCCTGGTTTAATCTTGGTTCCCTTTGGGTTTTCGGGGGTCTGTTGATCTCTGTTAAGCCGCCAAACACCCCCTGCCAGGCTTATGCCTTCATCTTCTTCATTCTCTAAAAGGGTTTTTACTTCAGTGATTTTTTGTCCTTCGATAGTCCTTTGGATCGTCAGCTTAAGGATGGGCGTTTGTTGATTATTTTCATCCACTTGAACGAGTGTATAATCACCTTTAAGGGCACCACTGATGGGTTGAAAAGAGATTCGGGGGCGGGTTCCATCAGCATTATGGAGAGCAACCGCAGGGCGTCCAGCTTCTGTAACGGTTGTGTCTGTCGTTGCCGCATAGAGCTCGGGGCTTAGGGCGACACTGCCTAATAGCGCGATAATCATGTTCAAGATTTTTTTCATCAATCTAACCCCTTGTTAAAAAACGATTTAATTCCATTTTATGGGCAAAGTTTTTAAGAAAAAATTAAAAAGAATCTAAACGCCTTCATCCATAGTGGCGCAGCCCATTGAAGCAGACCTTTTTCTAGATGCATTTTTTATGTTGCGTGTGCTACAATCTTTGTCGATAGAAGACAATGATAACCTGGCAAGAGGCAGCTCCATGGCGTCCACGCTACATCCAAAACAAAAGCATCCCTACCACTTGGTAGACCCAAGTCCATGGCCTGTCATGGGGGCTCTTGCAGCATTTATGTTGGCCCTGGGGCTCATTTTATACATGCACTACCACGAATTTTTTGTATTGGGGATTGGTGTGACCCTGGTGCTGATGACAGCTTGGGGATGGTGGCGAGATGTTTTGAAAGAGTCAACGGCAACTTATCACACGCCCGTTGTTCAAAAGGGGTTACGGGTTGGGGTGGTTTTGTTTATCGCCTCAGAGGTGATGTTTTTTGCGGCCTTTTTCTGGGCTTTTTTTGACGCAAGCCTATTTCCACCTGAAGCCATCGGGAAGATGTGGCCTCCTAAACAGATCAAACCCATTGATCCATTTGATCTGCCCTATTTAAACACGCTTTTGTTGCTGCTTTCAGGCACTACTGTCACCTGGGCCCATCAAGCGCTGCTGGAAAAGCGTTATAAAGAGGTTACCCAAGGGCTTGGGTTGACCATTATGTTGGGCGTACTTTTTTTGGGGGTGCAGGCTTATGAATATGTCCACGCTGGCTTTCCTTTTAAGGGGAGCATTTACAGCTCAACGTTTTATATGGCCACAGGGTTTCACGGGGTCCATGTGTTGATCGGAACCATTTTCTTGGGAGTTTGCTATAGGCAAGCATCCCGCGGTCAATTTTCTGAAACCCATCACGTTGGGTTTGAAGCTGCTGCGTGGTATTGGCACTTTGTCGACGTTGTATGGCTTTTCTTATTTGTATCGGTTTATTGGTGGGGGCAGGGCTAGGTGGCTTTTTCCCAGGGTATTTCCCTGAAAAACCCATTGATCTGGCTGGGGCTTGTGATAGAGCTGATCTTGATAAGCCTGGGAGCCTGGCAATATAGTCGCTGGGAAGAGAAAAAAGAAAAACTAGAACATTTACAGACCCAGCTCTCTCAAGCCCCTGTCCATGGAGAGGAGCTTTCTCAAGATTTTCAGTTTGTATTTCGGAAAGCTCGGCTAAAGGGTCATTTTTTACACCTTGAAGAAAAGCATTTGCAAGCCCGTGTCGACAAGGGGCGCTTGGGGGTTCATGTCGTAACGCCTTTCCGTTTAGACGATGGGCGTGTTATCTTGGTAAACCGCGGGTGGGTTACTATGGCAGGGCTTCCTTTTTTAAAGCGTCCTCGCAGAACCATTCCCCTTGAAGGCGTTATACTTCCCCTTTCGCGAATTAATTTGTTTACACCACCAAATGATCCTGCCCAAAACACGTGGTACCGTTTGTCGCCTGGGGAGATGTTTCCAGATACTTCGTTCAAGCAGACTTATCTGCGTGTTTTGCAACCTGGGGAGGATGAAGGCGCTCTTCTCAAAAGCCAAGGGTTATCAACCTATCAGCACCACATTGGCTATATGTTGACTTGGTGGGGGCTGGGAGTGCTGCTTCTTGTTTTTATCCTAGGGACAATTTTTTATGATAAAAAGAAGGTGCGTCAACGCGCTATCGCAAAACCTTCCTAAGTTTTAAAAAATTCAAGAATCGTTTAACTTTCTCCTTTTATGTTTCATCTATTCGTTGATAAAACCAGAGGAGAAAAAAGCATGTGGCAAAATTATTGGATAGTCGTTTCGTTTCTTGTTATTTCAAGCATGGCTGTGGCATCGTCTCCTGAAGGGATGGAGCAATGCAGGGTCGTGTCAGCAGATAAATCTGTTGGATTGATTAAAGCGGGAGAAGCGGATGGCATCGGTTCTGTAGGAATTGGTAATCCCCACAAAGGCTTAAACATTGGTGGAGAAGTGAACGCTTATATTTGGGTTCCTAGCGGCATGTGCGCCAAGATCAATGCGGGGCATATCAAAGACATTCCAGAAAAAATACGAGACAAAATCTATTTAGATGGTTTGCCCAGAGAGGAACAAAATTGAGATGTTTGAATCTTAAAAAGCCTCCTGAAAACACTCAAAGTCCAGAAAAAATTTTAAACGGGGCATCGTGCAAGGGGTGTCTTCGTAAAAAATTTTCAAAAAAGTGACTATTCATTTTTTTTTATTATTTAATGAAATAATTTTATAGACAAATAAAAAATATTTTTATTTGTGTAAGCCCATGAAAAATAGAATAAAAAACGAAAAAATGTCTTGATTTTTATAGATTTTTTAATGTAACCTCGGCTTACAAAGAACGAGTTGGAAGATTTTTAATCTTCCCTTGTGCCTCCCTTGTTCTTTGTCTACGGGCGTCAAGCTTTGTAGTGCTGGGCCCCATCGTTTCTCTGCTCGCGTTGGGGCCTATTTAAAGTGTACTAAAATGTCTCATAGAAATCAAGCCATGTCTTTTTGTTCGATTGATTTCGTCTATTTGACCTAGTTTTTATAAAAAGTTTATTCTTAGCCTTTATGCTGACACTTAGATGCATCCATAGGGTAAGGATTGTGAGCCGTGTGTGCCAAAAAAAAAGAAGAAATACTTTTAACGCCTGGGAGTCGTCTCAGGGCTATCCGAGCTTTTTGCGCTTCATCACGTCAGCTTTTTTGCCAAGAAACGGGCATCAGTGAAAGCACCCTTAAGGCTTGGGAGAATGATGTCTCTCCTTTAACAGGCAAAGGTGCTAATCTTTTAGCAAAAATCTTTCACCAGCGAGGAATTGGCTGTACCCAAGCATGGTTGTTGCGTGGCGAAGAGCCGTCTCCCATTCGGAAAATTGCGCCACTTCCTTCTAGCAAATTGGGAGAAGAAGACTATCTAGCTCAAGAAATTGCGCTGCTTCAAGCTTGCTATCAACGGCCGCGGTCGCGATTTATTGCTTTTGCAATTACAGACCATGAAATGGAGCCTTTTTTTCGAAAAGGTGATTGGATTGCGGGTGTCGAGGTTTCGGCAGGAAAATTAAAAACACTACTCCAGCTGCCATTGATTGTTCAAGATTCAAATAACACGTTCTCTGTTCGTCAATTCGTCGGCATCCACGCTGCGAATACGCTTATGGTGAGAACCCTCCACAACAACAGCACAGAAACGCCGACAGACGTGCTGAAAGTCAAGTCTGTGTATCAAATCGTGTGGCATCGGTGCTGTTTAAAGCGCTAAATTCTTTTTCAAGAATGGGTTTTTTGGCGGAAACATTTGCTGCAATAGGGGCAGACGACATGTCCCTCTTTTCCTATATGAAGGTAAACACCAGGATGTCCTTTTAAGGCTTCCCCTGAACAAAACACCTGTTCTTCCTCCACCCATACTTCTTCAAAAATTTGGGAAGACCCAGTTGTATGTATCTTTGTTTTGTGTGTTTCACCCATGGGTTTTTGCCTCCTCCCGTTGGACTGAACGTAAAAAACGCTTGGCAAGTCTTTCCCGTTGCGTATAGAATGGGGACACTTTTTCAGCATTCTTATGTTTTTTCAGTTTAGCATGCTTCTGGTGAACAAGAAACTAAGACTAAAGGCGCCCGTAGCTCAGCTGGATAGAGCGTTGCCCTCCGGAGGCAAAGGTCAGGGGTTCGAATCCCTTCGGGCGCACCACTTTTTGTTCCCTTTTTCGGGCAGAAATTAAAGTCTTACGAAACCGTTGCTTCGTCGATGGGTTATCGTTTATCCTGAAGCCTGTGTAGATTTTTAAAAAATTTAATGAAAGAAGCAACAAGGCGCGTCATGCCAAAACCTATTCGAAAAGCTGTTTTCCCTGTTGGGGGATATGGAACGCGATTTCTTCCTGCGACCAAAGCCATGCCTAAAGAGATGCTCCCCCTTTTGGATAAACCTCTGATTCAATATGCTGTTGAGGAAGCGTTGGCCTCGGGTATTGAAGAGCTGATTTTTGTGACAGGGCGTGGAAAAACAGCGATTGAGGACCATTTTGATCGCTCATTAGAATTAGAAATTTTTTTAGAAAAGCAGGGAAAAACTGATTTTTTGCATGTGATTCGCTCACTTTCCCTGAAACCGGGGCAGGTTTCTTATGTGCGTCAGCAAGAACCCCTAGGCCTTGGGCATGCGGTGGGGTGCGCAAGGTCTTTGGTGGGGGATGAGCCTTTTGCAGTGCTATTGGCGGATGATTTTATCTTAAATCAAGGCAAGCCCTGCTTGCAGCAGATGATAGATGTGTTTACCCAAACGGGCTCCCAAGTTTTGGCCGTGATGGATGTACCCCGGGAAGAAACCTCTAAATACGGTGTGCTAGATCCGCTGGACGTGAAGGGCCAAACCATTTCCCTCAAGCATATTGTGGAAAAGCCTTCTCCCCATGAAGCTCCTTCAACCTGGGCTGTGGTGGGCCGCTATCTTCTCAAGCCTGAAATTTTTGATTACCTCGCGCAGCAAGACCGCGGAGCAGGTGGGGAAATTCAGCTGACGGATGCTATTGCAGCGTCTTTATCCGACCACCCAACCTGTGGGTTTCGCTTTGAAGGAATGCGGCTTGATTGCGGAAATAAAGAAGGCATGTTGGAAGCAACCATCCGATGTGCTTTAAACCGCTCTGATTTTCGGGCATCAACACGCCAGCTGATTCACCAGCTGGCGTGTGAACAGATGAAGGAGGAAAACTAAACCATGCAGATCTCAGTTGTAGGCACAGGGTACGTAGGGCTTGTCACAGGAGCCTGCTTTGCTGATTTTGGCTGGTCTGTGACGTGTATAGACCGCGATGTTGCAAAAATTCAGGCCCTTGAGAAAGGGCATGTTCCTTTTTATGAACCTGGTTTATCGGCGCTGGTGCGTAAAGGCCTTGGCAAGCGTACCCTTTTTTTCACAACTCAGTTGAAGGATGCCATCTCAAAAAGCGATGTTGTATTGATTGCCGTGGGAACACCCTCTACAGATGAAGGGGATGCTGACCTATCTGCTGTCTATGAAGTGGCCAGGCAAATCGGACCTTTTTTGAAAGAAGGCGCTATCATCGTCACCAAATCTACCGTTCCTGTGGGAACAAGCCAAGAGCTTGAAAAGCAGATTCGCTCCGTCAATCGGAAAACACTTTTTCACATTGCTTCGAATCCTGAATTTTTGAGGGAAGGCTCTGCGATCCAAGATTTCATGAAGCCAGACCGGATTGTGGTGGGGGCGGATACGCCAGAGGTTATGGATCGCCTGGAAGTCCTTTATGGGCATCTCACCCGAAAAGGCGTTCCTTTTATTGCCACGACCTGTGAAACATCAGAGCTTATCAAATATGCTTCAAACGCTTTTTTAGCGATGAAAGTTTCTTTTATCAACGAAATTTCTCATTTGTGTGAAAAAGTAGGGGCCAACGTAGATGACGTGGCCCACGGTATGGGCCTAGACCAAAGGATTGGCAAGCAGTTTTTGAAAGCGGGGCCTGGGTATGGGGGGTCTTGCTTCCCAAAAGACACCCAAGCCTTGGTTCGAACAGCCCAGCGCTCAGGGACCTCTCTTCCCTTGGTCGAAACAGCTATTCAGTCTAACCTGCAGACCAAACAGCGTATGATTGAAAAGATTGAGCAAGCTTTCGGGGGAAACCTTCGTGACAAAACCCTCGCGATTTTGGGCGTCACGTTCAAAGCCAACACCGATGACCTACGAGATAGCCCAAGCTTGACCATCCTTCCTATGTTGCAAGAGAGGGGAGCAACCTTGCGTGCCTATGATCCAGAAGGTATGGAGGAGGGGAAGGCTATTTTTGAAGACGTTACGTGGTGCCAGGATAGTTATGCGGCCGCTAAAGGTGCGGATGGAGTGATTATTCTCACTGAATGGGATGTTTTTTCTTCTTTGGATTTTGTAAAGCTAAAAGAACGTCTTAAAGCGCCTCTTTTGGTAGATTTACGAAATATATACGCACCAGAAGATATGCTGCTTGCGGGTTTTACCTATATCTCAATTGGCAGAAAGGATGTGCGGCCGTTAGGTTGTCTTTCCGTAACGGAAGCGGCTTAAGGCTGGACCTCATATGATTGATTCACCTTCTCCTACCATTTTCAGAGACTATGATATTCGGGGACGTATCGGTTTTGATTTAGACTCCCAGGTTGCGTTCTATGTTGGGCGCTCTTTTGGAACCATTTTGAGGCGCTCAAGCGGGAAAACCGTTTGCGTTGCAAGGGACGGTCGCCTCAGCTCTCCAGATCTTGAGCAGGGGCTCATTAAAGGTCTTCAGGAATCAGGTATCAATGTGCTCTCCGTGGGGTTGGGGCCAACACCCTTTCTTTATTGGGCAGAACGTCATGCAAAGGCAGACGCTGGCGTGATGGTGACCGGCTCCCATAACCCATCTGATGAGAATGGTTTCAAATTTACATTTCATGGCCAGCCTTTTTTTGGGGAGCAGATTCAACGGCTTTTAAAGTTAATTGAAGCAGAAGATTTCATTGAAAACCAAACGGAGGGACGCTTTGATGTACTAGAGCTTCTGACAAGCTATCGATTTGATTTATTAGATCGCCTGGCATGGGGAGATGAGCCTTTGTCCGTTGCTTGGGATCCTGGAAATGGCGCGGCTGGCATTGTGCTTAATGAAATTATAGCTGAATTACCAGGGGTGCATCACCTGATACATGGCTCAGTAGATGGCCGATTTCTTTCACGATCCCCTGATCCAATGGCGCCCGGCAGCTTGGATGCGCTGCGGGATCTCGTTCAAAAGGAAAAGTGTCGCGTGGGGGTTGCTTTTGATGGAGATGCAGACCGCTTGGTCATTATTGATGAACAGGGAACGGTCTGGGCTGGCGATGAAGTTTTGGCTTTTTTTGTGTTTAATTTGCTCAACAGCCGTTCTAGCCTTACTTTTGTTCAAGATGTTAAGTGCAGCCCAATTTTATCGAATTGGCTCAAAAATTTAAATGCAACGCCCAGCCTTTCCAAAACAGGTCATGTGCATGTGAAGGCTTGCATGAAAAAAAATGGCGCGTTGGTTGGAGGAGAAATGAGCGGACATTTTTTCTTCACAGATTTACACCCGGGGTATGATGATGGTATTTATGCAGCCCTTCGTTTTTTGGCTTTTTTGAGCAGACATCAAATAGACCTCAGCGTCTGGCGGCAAAAACTTCCCTTCCGGTATTCTACGCCTGAGATCCGTTTGCCTTGTCCAGAGGATAAAAAATTTCAACTCATTGAAAAAATTCAAGTTCATCTTCAAGAGACAGGAGTTGCGTTTCAAGATTTGGATGGGATCCGTGTGGAAGATGAAGGTGGTTGGTGGATTTTGCGAGCGTCCCAAACCCAAGCGTGCATTGCAATGCGGTGTGAGGCATCTACGCCAGAAGGCCTCGAAGCGCGCAAAAATACCCTTGAAACACTTCTGAAAAGCCACAGCTTAGAATGCGTTTGGCCTGTATGATCTGCAGGATTTTTTTTTAGACTCTTTCTTTTGCCGTTAGTGGTGTTACTATTAGCGAGATAGAATGAAGGCTGACAAAATGACCTTCATGAAATTTTAAAAAGAGGGGGGTATATAGGTTTTTGAAAAACCTATAGGCATCATCAAAAGAGGAAGGCGTCATGAGTGATCTTTCAACCAAGTACCCCCTTTTTACCGCTTGTGGATCTCCTGCTCTTCCTCCCGGTACATCTCTGGATGAGTTTGAAGAAATTTTTGAAAGATGGTCTGGGGAAGAAAATTTAACAATTCAAGCCTATCTCAAAAGCCTTAGTGAAGATGAACAGCGGCAAGCCATCAGCTTCATGATAAAAATGGATGAGAAGATGAAGTCCCAAGATCTTGATCATTACGATTGATAGTTTCGTTTTTTCATCAGAGTCTTTGCGCCAGGGGGCATGTTGGTTTAAGGTGGGAATGATGGCTCATTTAACTTAGTTATTTTAAATATGCACCCTTTCCTAACCCAAGAACTCCTATCCTGGTATGGGCAGAACGCGCGTCACCTGCCTTGGCGAGCAAAACCTGGAGAGACACCCAACCCCTATCATGTGTGGCTGAGCGAGATGATGTTGCAGCAAACCCAGGTTGTAACTGTCATACCCTATTTTAACGCTTTTATTGAACGATGGCCGACCCTTCCCTCCCTTGCCAGAGCATCTCTAGAGGAGGTGATGCATGGTTGGCAAGGCCTTGGTTACTACCGAAGGGCCCGGGCTCTAAAAGAATGCGCAGAGCTTGTGGCTCGGGAGAAGGAAGGGAAACTTCCCAATGAAGAGGCATTGCTGAGGCATTTGCCAGGTCTTGGACCTTACACAGCTGCCGCTATCACGGCAATCGCTTTTGAAAAGCAAGCTGTTGCCATTGACGGCAACATTATGCGGGTGTTTAGCCGATATTACCTTTTGGACGCCCAAGGTCCCTCCGCTTTGCGAAAAGAAGTCTTTCCCCTTGCTGAGCGAGCCCTTCCCAAAACCCAGGTGGGAGACTATACCCAAGCGTTGATGGATCTGGGGGCGACCCTTTGTAAACCACAACAACCGTTTTGTTCAGCGTGCCCTATTCAAAGTGGGTGTATGGCATTCCGGCAGCAGGTGACAGAGCAATTTCCCCGTAAACAAGTCAAAGCCCCCCTGCCTGTGAGGTGTGGGACTGTTTTTTTGCTGGAGAATTTGACGGGGCAGGTATTCATTCATCCCCAGCAAACGGAAGCACTGTTGAAGGGATTGATGACGTTTCCTTCCACTTCTTGGGAGGAGGGTAGGGGGCAACAACCCATCCCAGAGGATTTACGCCTTTTGTTTGCGAAAGCCCAAGGAAGCCATCTTGAAACGTTAATTCGCCACACGTTTACCCATTTTAAATTGGAGCTTCAGGTTTGGTATGGAAAGCTGAAAGAGCCATTTCAAAAAGAGCTGCCTCGTCAAGGTGAGTGGATCAACCCCGTCGATTTTTCTCATTATGCTTTTTCAACTCTTATGAAAAAAGTGGCGAGCTGCTTGAAAATGTCTCATTCTATCTGAACGCCTACAATACAATCTCTTGTGTGTCTTGAAAAAAAGCTTTACAAGAAAGGGAATGGATTGCGTATTCGCTTACTGCTGTTCCCGTTTGTAGTCAGGATAGATCAAGTAAAAAACTATGCGTTGTTTCAATTTCATGCAGGGTTCTTGCCGCCATTTAAAGAAAGCTTTCTTGGCCTTCGCCTTATTTTCAAGCTTTTGTTTGAGCATATGGGGAGGTTTTCTTTTTTTTGAACAAAAATTATTTCTGATTTTTGCCCTCAATGGCGTTTTTCTGGGATTTCTGGTTCATTCTTTCCTCAAGTCCAAAAAATCTGGGAAAACTGTGGCGTTGGAAGCTATTCAGGCGATGTCCCCTGAAGGGGTGATGTTATTCGATATCCAAGGAAAATTGACATTTGCAAACCAGGCCTGTTGTGACTTTTTTCAATTCTCTTCTTCGCAAATTGATCGAATCCAGCTTGTTTTTTTTGATGCTTTTATTCAGTCCCAAGAGTCTAAAGATTCTCTGGCGCGCCTTAAAATGTATACTCTCCACCAGCAAGAGGGAAATGAGCTGGTTGATTGGCTTATCCAAGGCAAGATCAAGCGGTTTCACATTTGCGTAAAGCCCCTTCCAACAGGTGGTGCCGCTTGGTTTATTCAGCCTTCTGCTTCCCAGGAAGACGCGTTTTTTTCTGAAGGTTCTATTTTTTCTGATATTCTCAACAGCTATCCCTCGCCTGCGTTTGTGGCTTCTTTAGAAGGCAAGATTCTTTATGCGAATGCAACGTTCTATGAGTGGCTTGGCTATGAGCCTGAAGAAGTCTTGGGCAAAAATTTTTATGATTGCTTGGTTGAAGAACCAGAAAGCTCTTGGCAGGAAGGTGATCATGCGGTTTTGCTCTTTAAGAGTGCTCAAAACCAGCCAGAAGAAGCAACCGTTTTGCGGGCTGTTCCGCTCCAAGAGCATGACGCTGTATGTGTTTTGCTGGCAACATCTGATCAGGTCATCGCTTTGCGAAAGGAGGCGGATGATGCTGCTCTTTTAGAAGGCTTTCCAATGCCTGCTCTGATTTTAGACCAGGCTGGATATATTAAGTCAACCAACCGCGCCTTTCAGGATTTAGTTCAAGAACGCAGAGTCCATCAACGTCCTCTTTCCCACTGGGTTGCTGAGGAAGAACGCAGTGCTTTGACGAAATTTTTCCAGAGTGTTCGCTATAACAGAGAGCTCAAACAACCGCTTCTTTTTTCTTTTAAAGGGATTGAATCAAAGACTCTGGGTATTTACGCGCGTTATTTGGTGATGGTGGATGATCCTAAGACCAGTTACTTCATCATCTTCCTCCATGATTTAACAGAGCTTAAAAAAATGGAAAACCAAAGCTTAGAATCTCAAAAGCTCCAGGCTTTGGGGCAATTAGCTAGTGGCATTACCCATGATTTTAACAATCTGCTAACCGCCATGTTGGGTTTTTGTGATTTGTTATTACAGCGGCACACTCCCCAAGATCAATCTTTTACAGATATCATGCAGATTAAACAAAATGCTAATCGGGCCACCAATTTGGTACGTCAATTGTTGCTGTTTGCGAAGCAAACAGCGCCAGACCCGAAGTCGTTGGATGTGCGAGAGTGCTTGAACGAGCTTTCGTTTCTGTTGCGGCGTTTGATTGGCAGTAAGGTCGAACTTACGCTGAAACACGAACGCGATGTTGGGTTTATTTTTGCAGACCAAGGCCAGCTTGAGCAGATTATTGTGAATTTGGTGATTAATGCCAGAGACGCAATGGTTTTGGGGGGTAAGCTGACAATCCGGACGCGGATGGTCCAGTTGAAAGAGTCTCTTCAGCTTTATAAAGAAACCATCCAACCCAAAACTTATGTGGTTGTAGATGTAATAGATACAGGGTGTGGTATTTCAGAAGAATGTTTAGAGCAAATTTTTGACCCATTTTTCTCAACAAAAGATCCTTCCCAAGGAACGGGGCTTGGGCTTTCTAATGTGCACCAGATTGTGAAGCAGCTTTCCGGAGGTATTTTGGTCGAAAGCTCCCTGGAGAAAGGGACAACCTTTTCAATCTATATTCCTAAATTTTTGGAAAAAAAGAAAAAAGCTTCTGACCGGAAGGAAGAGGAAAAAGAAGTCGTCAGAGTTTCTAAGACGATTGACCTCACAGGTTCTGCCCACGTATTGTTGGTGGAGGATGAAGACCCTGTACGGCTCTTTGCTTCAAGAGCTTTGAAGAGCAAAGGATATCAGGTTTTTGAAGCAAGGGATGGCAAGCATGCCCTTGAAATTTTGGAAAACCAGTACCCTATTCATCTCTTGATTACAGATGTGGTTATGCCGGGCATGGATGGTCCTTCCCTCGTGAATCAGGCTTATGAATTTAAGCCTGACATTAAAGTGATTTTTGTTTCAGGGTATCCCCAAGAAGATGTTGAGGCTCAAATTAAATGCCCCATCAAGGATCTCCATTTTCTGCCCAAACCTTTCTCCCTTAACGAACTTGCGTTAAAAGTGCATGAAGTGTTGCGCAAGGAAGAGTTTGTCCCAAGTAAACAGCGCCTTGCAAAAAATGGCTAGTGTTCTCCTGTTTTAAGATGTGTTAGACTGGTTCTAGGATGCACTTATAAGGGGATTAAAATGGAACGTAGCGATATTAGAGAGCCTGTTCGAATTTCTCCCTCTCTTTTGACGTCAGATATGACAAAGCTTGGAGACGAAGTCTGCGCCGTGACCCAAGCGGGAGCCGATTGGCTGCACCTGGATATTATGGATGGGCACTTCGTTCCCAACCTAGCCCTTGGTCCGGCGATTGTTAAAGCTCTGCGCCCCATCACACCACTTTTTTTTGATGTTCACCTCATGGTTGCCCAGCCTGACCCATGGGTTTCTGTTTTTGCAGAGGCTGGTGCAGACGGCTTGACGGTTCACGCTGAGGCTTGCACCCACTTAAACCGAACCCTTCAGTCTATCAAAGCCCTTGGGAAACAAGCCGGCGTTGCCCTTAACCCTGCAACGTCTCCCAGTTGCCTTGATTTTGTTTATGAGCACCTCGATTTAATTTTGGTCATGACCGTTGACCCTGGCTTTGGAGGGCAGCTTTTTCTGGCTTCCCAGCTGGAAAAAATACGCGCTATACGGCGCAAGATTACCCAATGGGGCAGAAAAATTTACCTTCAGGTAGATGGTGGCATCAACCCAGAAACGGCATACTTGGCTGTTGAAGCGGGGGCAGATGTGCTCGTGGCAGGGAGCAGTATTTTTGGGATGGAGTCTTATGAGCAAGGGATAGAAGCCCTTCGGCGGAGAACCGCCAGAGTTCTTTGATAAAAAAAGGGGAGGGCAGCGCGAAGCCACCCTCCCTCATCACAAACCAACTAGAAAAAGGATAAAGCCTAGTATTGAGGATTTAAATTCCAAGCCATGGCGTCCAAAAGATCTTTCTCTTCTTGGTTCAAAAGACTTGATTCCTTTTTAAAAGACTTAAAAGCCACAGATAATTCATGCCCATTTGTAGGGTTTTCACTTACCAGATGTTGAAAAAGTACATGCTGTTGATCAGATGAAAAGCCGTTTAATTTACCTGAAACAAAGGAATTTAGTGTTTGGTTGATGCCAGTCTTTTTTAGTACATCTGAAAAGCCTGCTTGATAGTTTTCCACACCCATTTGCATCATTTTTTGTTCCGCCGTAACCGTTTGAGGTATAAATTCTTGGGTTATTGGTTGACTCAAAACTTGAATAACGTCTGCAGCAGACCCATTTGGATTGAGAGAGACATTCATCAATTGTTGATGTACTCCTTCCCCGGAAACCTGGGTAGATGGCATTGCAGCTTCAGCAGTCTTGGTATTAAGAAGCTTCAGCAGTTCATCCTGCTGCTTTTTTGAGAGTTTTTTCAAATTTTCCTGCAATTTCTCGTTAGAACTTAATGCATCCTTAGCTTCTCTATGGTTGGAGTGCTGAGAATTAAACAGAATTTCCTTAAGGCTTTCGAAGGCAACAGCATGTTTTTTGGCATCGCCTGATTTAAATAAATACAAAGAACCATGAAACGTTAAATCTGGAACTTCTTTGAAGATTGTCTTCATAGTTTCTAAAGGAATAACTCTTTTGTCGGCGTTTTGCAGGTGATCTTGTAATTGGGTTTTTGCAAATTGGTGATAGGGATGGTTTGAGTCTTTTAATGCGCCCAACAGTTTTTCTTCAGCCACAGCTCGTTTTTTATCATCCTTTGACTTAAGCAAGTACAAGGAACCCCAGAAATCTAATGCTTCTCCTTTTCCCATGAAAGTTTGTACACGCTCTAAAGGCAAAACCCTTTTGTGGGCATTTTTGAAATAGGCTAACAGCGCCCCTTTGACGCTTTCATGGTGCTGAGCAAGTCCTGCGTCGTTAAAAATTTCTGAAGCCAGAGATCCTGCGTGTTGTACGCGTTTTTTATCGATATCTCCCAACAAAGCCATAACAGCAAAGCTTTTGTAAGTTGGATCCATTTTGGCCAGACCCGATATGTTGTTTAAAGACAGGTGATGTGTATAGTCTTTGAAACTTTCTGGTGTTGAAAGACTATTTTTAACAATAGCATGGTTAGGGTGGTTCTCATCTTTCAAAGCAGACAGGGTTTCTTTGAAAACCTTCCCTGCATTTCTTTTTGGTTGAAGTGTCGTGGTAATGTGTTCAGCCGTTATGCTTCCATCAGGGGAAGGCATTTTTTGGGCCATCAAAGACTCCGAAGCCACCGACAATGCAAACAAACAAACACTCAATTTTACATGAGATCTAAATTTAATCCGGTTATTCAGTCTGATTTTCTCCCTTACCTATTTTTTTATCCGTCTTTTCCCTTGAAAAAATGACATGAAGCTTTTTTCTGGCCAAAGAGGCCAAATTTAGGGAAGACGCAACTGAAATGCTATCTAAAAAAAAATAGATATGATAGAAACTTCAATTAATGCATTAAAAAAACAGTTAAATTGAAAGACTATTTAGATAATAAAATCGTCT
>JBOFKH010000219.1:0-1368 GCA_051657225.1 Alphaproteobacteria bacterium | reverse complement strand
ATCCCTGCGTTTAGAAGCTTAACCCCGCCTCCCACAGCCGGAAGATGTTCCCCCATTGCAAGAAGTAATGGGGGAAGAGCCATCTGCGTGACAAATTTTGCTGCTTTGCCAAGTCCAAATGGCGCTGCACCCAATAAGGTATTTTCAGCTCCTTGAGCAAACCCATAGCCAGTACGAAGCAGATTGGCCCCACCTTGCAAGACCCCGCCAACGGCTGGCGCAACCTTATCTCTTAAGACTATGCCCCCATACTGCTTTGTTAACGCGGCTGTTTCTCGTAATTGTTCTGCAATGAATGATCTATATTGTTGCGGGAATTTCCCAAACATTCTCTGTTCAAGTTCTAATCCAGCTTCAACTAAATCTTGTGTTTTTTCCTGGATTTTTGAAACAACGTTGTCTATTGCTGGAGGGATAGATTCAATACTGTTCTCAACCGCTTGAATACTTTCTTCAACCGCTTGAATGACGTTATCTAAACCTTGTGTACTAATCTCTCGTTCTTTTGCCACTGATTGAGTGATGGCTTGGAAATTCTCAAAAAAAGTATCTAGGACTCGCCCTTGAGTACTTCCAAGGGGTACTGGGCTCCCCGCTCTTTCAGGTGTCAGCAATGACTCGTCTACTGGCGATGCTTCAATACTGGGGAGAGAAGGCCCCTTGTATCCCGCAACAATAGCTTTTGTCGTTCTTATTGGATCCAATAAGCCATAATATGCTCTATCAATTAATGCCCGTTGAATTGTTGTGACTTGATCCTGTATCTTTTGTGTGTTTGTTGGATCAAGAATTGAGTTCCCAAGATCAATGGATTTTAAGCCTTCATTAGTTTTGAAAACGTTCCCACTAGCTAAGTCTCCGTGGGCGACTCCCATCTCTTGCAATGTTTTTCCAAGTTGGCCAACTTGAAAATAAATTCGTTCAGCTTCAGCGTTAAATTCGTTTCTTGCTTTTGCGTATTCTCGACGCGCATCTTTTAATTTGCCAACTAGGTCTGACTTAACTGCTTTGTCGTCAGTTTCTCTTATACTTGCTGTGATATTTTTAATGTTCTGCTGTAACGCCTTGGCGGGCGCAGCCATTTCATCTAAAACATCTTTAAGAGGTGTGCCCTTAATTCGCTCTGTAACCAAGAACTCCCCTGGTTGAGCTTTATAAAGTTTTGGCGCATATCTACCCGCCAGTCTCTCGTAAGCACCTACTTCTTGTTTGCTTGCAATTTTTTCTGGGTCATTAATGTCTGTTTTGTAAACAAGTTTTTCAGTCAATAGTGCTGCGGCACCGGACATCCCAAACGCAGCACGCTCAAAATCCCTGATGTCTGGGATTGCTAATCCAGCTTTCTCTAACTCAACCGCCATCTTGTTG
>JBOFKH010000218.1:0-1772 GCA_051657225.1 Alphaproteobacteria bacterium | reverse complement strand
TTGAAGCCTCCGTTTGTGTTGTGTATTCTTGTTCGATTTCTTCGTCGGACAGCAGAACCAAAGTGGTGGGGATTTGGGGCAGCAGCGGTGTATCCTTTGGCACCTTTGGTAAGAAGCTGAGGGGTATGTCCATACTTTTTCAAACAATATTTTGTCGAACACATAAAATAAGATTGCAGAAACTACCCAAAGAATAGTATCCATTCCTGGCTCGATTTCTCTGTATAAAATGTTGCACATGGTTTTTGTATGTCAAGGGTGAAGTGAACACTGGGTACCCCTAACACCCAAAAGCTCCTATAATTTTTTTATTCCCCCTGAGGGGGTTCAACCCCGTCCTCTTGGGGCGGTTCCTATTTGTGTACACGAAGTGTACTGTGCGAAGATACCCCACAGTCTCTGCTGTGGGGAGGCTTTATTTGCGAGAAGCTTAGCCGATGAATGGTTTAGTGCCTTCATATTCTGCGGGGGATTTGTAGCCTAAGCTACCATGGATGCGAACATTGTTATACCAGTTCACATAATCAAACCACTCCAGCTCCAATTCGTCAAAGCTGGCAAATTCGCGGTTAAACGCAAATTCTGTTTTGATTATGCTGTACATAGACTCGGCAATGCCATTGTCTACTGGCGTCCCTGGCACCGACAGGCTTCTCGTTATGCCGAACGTCCTTAAAATGCTGTCAATCACTGCGTTTTTAAACTCGCCGCCATTATCCGTGTGAAATATTTTTATCTTACGCAAATCCGATTTTACTGAATAGAATGCCGCTTTCGTAATCTCTTTGCTCTTGTTTTTGCCAACGGCCGAGCCTATTATCTTGCGCTCGCAAACGTCAAGCAAAAGGCAGATATAGTTCCATTTTCCAGCAACCTTCACATAAGTAAGGTCGCTCACAACAACTTCAAGCTTTCCCCGGTCATCCCATTTGCGATTTACAATATTATTCGCTTCATCGCTATTTGTTTTGCCAACCGTCTTCTTTTGAAGCTTCAATGTGTAGCTTGAAACAAGGCCGTATTTTGCCATTGTGCAGCCAATTCTATGCCTTGATGCAACTATTGCTTCGTGGGTTTTGGTTTTGCGTGCAAGCATGATTTTTAGCTTTCTAGTGCCGTAATTGTTGCGGCTTTTCCTAAATTCCTCTATCACCGCGTTTTCATATGCTGTGTCAGCATATTTTTGCGTTGCTTCGTAGTAAAATGTGCTTCTTGCTATGCAAAGTAGCCTACACATGGCACTGATACTGTATTTGTGGCTGTTTTCACGAATTACTCGGATCTTCGTGCCAATATCAGTGCCGCCTGCTTTAAAATGTCTACCTCCATTTTTAGCTGCTTATTTTCCTTGCGCAGCACCCGCAGTTCTTTCTCCGATTCACTTAAATTGTCTTTTATCGTGAATTTTCCACTATTTGCATACTGCTTACACCATGTTGATATTGTGCTTTTTGCTATTTTGTACTCCGACACCAATTCCGACACTGCTTTGCCGCCCTGATTCAGCTCTACAATTTTTCGCTTGAAATCTTCTGTGTAATACCTTGACATTTTTTCCCTCACTTTCTTCCTTTTAGTATCCGTTCGACAAAATGTTGTCCAGTTAAGTATAGACGATCCACTTTTTATAGTACTGAACAGATGGATAATTTGAAAGCACAAAGCCCCCCGTAAAACGGGGGGCTTTGTGCTTAGGGTAGCTACTACTGGGTAGTAGGGTGGGGGCTATAGCGGGGGTTGCTCTGCTTGTTGTTTTTGTATGCGGTTGGATT
>JBOFKH010000217.1:0-14124 GCA_051657225.1 Alphaproteobacteria bacterium | reverse complement strand
CTATTTTTTTATGTCAGTTTTACTTGCCTGGAAGAAGATAATTTGCTTCATAAAAAAAATAAGGCAATTTTTTCCGAAAAAAAGCTTGACTTTTTGATGGTTTTTTTAAGAAAATGTGTCGGAAAAAGAAAAAAATTTATAAAATTTTTATTATTATTTTTTTTCTCTAGACAAAAAAATAATTTTTGGCAAAATATTTTACATAAGTTCTTTGTTTAGAAAAACGAGGCAAGGTATTTCCTCTTCTAGGAACAGATAATAAAAAGGAGCCACGAAATGAATTCGGGAAAACGTATCAGAAAACTCTCCCCCTTCACGTTTGTAAATCATGGGTATGAGGGAGAGCAACAATCTTCCCACACCAATGAGTTTGAAGGGCCCTATTCCGCTTATATGATGCGGCGCAGCAAACAAAGTAGCTTAAAAATGCTTCGTCGTGCCCGTGGATTGACTCTTGAGGGTTTGTCAGAACTTACAGGCATCTCGCCTTCTTATCTTTCGCGCCTTGAAGGTGGAGCCCGACGTTTAAATACAGACTTATTGGAACGCCTCTCTGCTGTATTGGGGTGTCAACCAGGAGAACTGTTGAATCTTTCAGGTGCTTCTTCTAACCCGTCTTCTCGCAACATTCGGGTTGCACACGATAGCCACCACGAAATTGGCCATGCCTATCCCCATGACCATGGAGCAGAAGCCGCTGTACCCCAAAAAGACCTACCGGTCTATAGTGTGTCGACACCTCTAGGCCTTTTGCCAGGGGCTTCCCAAGAGGCTACCACCATCGATTTCATAAACCCTGCAGACTGGACTTTTCGTCCACCGCAGCTTTTAGGGATTCCAACGGCTTTCGCGCTTTATGTGAAGGATGATGAAAATGCTCCTAAATATATGACAGGGGATGTTTTGTTTGTTCACACAACGAGGCCTTTGTCACCACGCTGCTCTGTGGTCGTGCTTACAAAGAATGACCACGCGTTGGTTCGTCAATTTTGGGGCTGGGATCAGGAATGCTTGTTAGTTTCCCCCTTTGCAGCACACGAGCCTAAGGAAAAAGGACACATTCCTCGAGAAGAATTGAAAGCTGTTTACAAGATCATTGGGACGTTGGAAGACCATTAAACATTTGTTTTTAGGAGATTTTTTAAAAATCTCCTTTTTTTACCCCCTCGCGGGCGCTTTTTTTTGCTATAGTTTCCTTGTGGGTATTCAATGGATGGAAATGGTAGGATGGAAGAGCCTCAAATTGTAACGTTTGGCTGTCGCCTGAACACTTATGAGTCTGAAGTGATGCGCCAGCACGCAAAGCAAGCTGGGCTTGAAAATGCCATCATCGTGAATACATGTGCGGTAACAGCAGAGGCAGAACGTAAGGCGCGCCAGACCATTCGGAAGATGCGGCGCGAGCATCCAGAGGCTATGATCATCGTGACCGGATGTGCTGTCCAGATTCGTCCCAAAGTGTTTGAGGCAATGCCCGAGGTGGACCGCGTTTTGGGAAACCAAGACAAGCTGCAGGGTGAGAATTTTAAGCCAGAAATTTCCCAGCGCGTGCTGGTTCAAGACATCATGGAAGTCAAAGAAACAGCCCATCATTTGGTGACAGGTTTTGAGTCTAAAGCCCGCGCGTTTATCGAAATTCAAAATGGCTGTAACCACCGTTGCACTTTCTGCACCATCCCCTATGGGCGTGGTAATAACCGCAGCACCCCCGCGGGTTTTATCATAGACCAGCTGCATGTGTTGGTTCAGCAGGGATTTCAAGAGGTTGTGCTGACAGGGGTTGATATCACAGACTATGGTCAGGATTTGCCAGGAAAGCCCGCCTTGGGTCGCCTGGTTCAGCGTATTTTTCAGCAGGTGCCAGAGCTGCCTCGCCTGCGTTTGTCTTCTCTGGACCCTGTGGAGGTCGACCCACTTCTGTTGGAATGCATCCAACAAGAGCGGCGCTTGATGCCACATTTTCACCTAAGCCTTCAGGCAGGTGCTAACCTCATTCTCAAACGCATGAAACGCCGCCATCTGCGGGAGGATGCGATTGCTTGGTGCGAGCAGGTGAGAAGGCTACGTCCAGAAGCTGTTTTTGGTGCTGATTTGATTGTTGGGTTCCCAACAGAAACAGAGGAAATGTTTCAAGAAACCCTGGCGTTGGTGGAGCAGTGTGGGCTTTCCTACCTCCATGTCTTTCCTTATTCTCCAAGG
Organism: Alphaproteobacteria bacterium; assembly: GCA_051657225.1. GTDB lineage: Bacteria > Pseudomonadota > Alphaproteobacteria > Holosporales > JBOFFI01 > JBOFFI01. The sequence continues at coordinate 11,925 of JBOFKH010000217.1, read as the reverse complement.
GCTGGCACACCGGCTGCTAAAATGCCCCAAGTCCCACAGGCTATCATCAAAGAACGCGCCGCTCGTCTTCGTCACGTGGGGGAGGCTCGGCAGATGGCTACCCTGGATAGCTTTGTAGGAAAAACCGTATCGGTTTTAGCTGAGCAACAGGGTTTTGGCTATACAGAGCATTTTGCGCCTGCTAAATTTGAAGGTGTTGCCCCCTTTGATAAAACCATCATGAAGGGTAGGGTCAAATCCGTTGACAATGGTGTGCTTCACGTTGGGAGAGCCTAGCTAGAAAATGTCTGTTTCAAAAGCATCTTCAGGGGAAGGTTCTGGTGGGTGGTTCAAGCGCTTAAAGCAAGGACTTAAAAAATCTTCACAGGCCTTAGGAACCCAGGTTGTCTCGCTCCTCAAGCACCGCAAGGTAGATGCCACAACGTTGGAAGCTTTGGAAGAGCTTCTGCTTCAAGCTGACCTAGGCGTTTCGGCAAGCACCCGACTGGTTGAGCAGGTCCGTCAACAGCGATTTCCAACCCCCTTTGATCCAGAAAAAGTTCAGGCTTTTTTGGCAAATGAAATGAAGCAACTGCTGCAGCCTTGCGAGAAGCCTCTTATTCCTGAAAAAAAACAGGGTAAACCTTGGGTTTGTTTGATGGTTGGGGTAAATGGAAGTGGAAAAACAACAACTCTAGGTAAGCTGGCTGCTCTTTGGAAGGCCCAAGGCTATACCCTGCGTCTGGTGGCGGGAGATACCTTTCGAGCTGCTGCTGTTGAACAGCTTGCAGTTTGGGCGTCCAGATCTAACGTTCCACTGCAGCAAGGTAAACAAGGGGCTGATCCAGCGGGTTTGCTCTTTGAAGCTTACCAGGCCGCGTGTCAGAACCAGGAGGACATCCTTTTGGTGGATACGGCAGGCCGGCTTCAAAACAAAGCCCATTTGATGGAAGAGCTGAGTAAGCTTGTGCGGGTTTTGAAGAAGCATGATCCAGAAGCACCCCACAGCTGTGTTTTGGTTTTGGATGGAACCGTCGGCCAAAATGCTTTTTCTCAGGTGGAGCTGTTCCAAAAAACGGTTGCGTTGACAGGTTTGATTATGACAAAACTAGACGGGACGGCTAAAGGGGGTGTTTTGGTTGGCCTTGCAGAGGCGTTTCGGCTTCCCTTCCATGCCATTGGCTTAGGAGAAGGCGTTGATGACCTTCAGCCTTTTCGAGCAGATTCTTTTGCTTCTCTATTGATGGGGGTTGAGCCTCCGGAAACGCTAGATGAGGTGTGAGAGATATTGATGCATGGCACAAGAGGATTTTAGTTCATGGAAGCATTTATCCAAGAGTGGGGCTATCTCGCAGTTTTTCTGGGTTCTTTAGTCGAGGGCGAATCGGTCATCCTAACCGCGGGCTTTTTGGCTTCCCAAGGTTATCTTTCCTTATTAAAGATCATTCTTATTTCTTTCACCGGGACTGTGATTGCGGATCAGCTTTTGTTTTTTGTAGGCAGTCACTTCGGTTTGCGAATTATCCAGCGCTTTCCTAAGCTAGAAGCGCCTTCCCAGCGCGCCTTTGAGCTGCTGCATAAATATGACACAGCTTTTATCCTAAGCTTTCGTTTCATCTATGGCATTCGCACGATCAGCCCCGTGATTATCGGAGCCGCTGGGGTGGCATTTCCCCGTTTTGCCATTCTTAACGTTATTGCGGCGGCAATTTGGTCGGTTTTAAGTTGTTCAGCAGGCTATTTTTTCGGGGATTTCTTGATGAACCGTATAACACCTACCCAACGCACGTTTGTGTTGGCGGGTATTGCGTTTGGGTTGCTTTTTTGGATTGTTTGGAAATTTCGAAAAAAAATCTTCCTATTCTTTAAAAAGAGCTAGCATTGCGCAGGACCATGGGCGAGCATAATACGGTTATGACCAGATAAATCTTGAATCAAACGCATATGTTGAAAAAAAGGTGCCAAAAGCGATTGAACGGCCTCCCCTTGGGTGTTGCCTATTTCCAGAAGAAAACAGCCTTGAGGAGATAGAAGCCGGGCCGCTTGTGGAATTAAAGATCGGTAACAAGCCAGGCCATCGGCCCCCCCATCCAACGCCAGTAGGGGGTCATGGCAGCGCACCTCAGGGGAGAGGGTTGGGATTTCAGCCGTTTCGATATAGGGCGGGTTCGAGACGATCAGATCCATGTGTGGGCTCAGCCTTAGCATGTTTGCCCAATGGCCGCAGAGCCAAGAGACCCGAGGGGAGGCTCCAAGGGAAACTGCATTGCGCCGCGCTACCTTTAACGCATCTTGGCTGATGTCAACGCCAATCCCCCAAGCTTGGGGAAACTCCAACAACAGGCTTATAAGCAAGCAGCCACTTCCCGTTCCCAGATCTAAGATGGTTTGGGGTGGGGAACAATCTTGGAAAAAACCGAGGGCTTGCTCGACGATACCCTCCGTTTCAGGACGAGGGTCAAGGGTATCGGGGCTGACCTCAAACGTATGTTTCCAAAACCCCTTCGTCCCCCGGATGCGCGAGAGGGGCTCTCCTGCGGCGCGCCGTTGAAGCAAAGCCTCCACCTGAAGGCCTTTTTCTAATGCTATAGGCGCTTTAAGGTGCTCAAGTAAATCCAGCGCGCTCCACTGGAGGGCTTCTAAGACAACAGCCTTCACCTCATGCAGGGCGTCTTCTTTTGAAAGATCTGGGAAAAAAGACGTTGCCCAAACCTGAAGTTGTTCATAGAGCTGCATCGTTTTCAGCGTTTTCATCCAGGGGCAGCTCATCTAAGGGAAGCGGCCAGACCACTTCTGGAGGCAGGGACATTAAAATAGCCTCCACATTGCCCCCTGTACGCAGCCCAAATTGGGTGCCCCTGTCATAAAGCAGGTTGAATTCTACATAACGACCGCGTTTTCGGCGTTGGGCCTCCTTTTCAGCCGGGGTCCAGGGGGTCTGCAGGTGGCGCGTGACGAGCTCTCGGTAAAGGGGCAGAAAGCGTTCTCCCACTGCTTGGTTAAATGCGAAATCTTGTTGCCAGTCTCCGCTATTTAAACTGTCGTAGAAAATACCGCCAATGCCGCGAGCCTCTTGACGGTGTGGCAGATAAAAGTAGGTATCAGCCCACTGTTTAAAATGGGGGTAATAGGTGGGATGGAAGGCATCACACACCTCCCTCAGGCCTTCGTGGAAATAAGCTGAATCTTCTTCCCTAGGAAAAACGGGGGTAAGGTCGATCCCCCCCCCAAACCAAGAACACGAGGTGACAATGTGGCGCGTATTCATATGAATCGCTGGCACGTGGGGGGAGCGTGGGTGGATGACTAAGGAGATGCCAGATGCCCAAAACTGAGGATTTTCTTGGGCACCCGGAATTTGCGCCTGCATCTCAGGCGAAAAAGCACCCCAGACGGTTGAAACGTTAACCCCTGCCTTTTCAAAAACATTACCCCCAAGCAGTGCCATGGTTCCGCCGCCGCCGCCGGTCCTCTCCCAGGATTTACGGCGAAACACGGGAGCGTTTGGAGCTGTTCCCAAAAAAGAAGCTTCAATCTGTTCAAGGCCTTCACAAATGGAAGTTTGCAACTGCTCATACCAAGCTTTAGCCTGATCCTTTTGCACTTGGGTTGGCAGGGGCGCTGAAGTTTGAGAGGCACCATACACATGGGAGGATGTTGTCATAGCGTGTTACCTCTTCAAAGCTGGTTTACGGGACTGTAGCTCATAGAGCGCAATGGCTCCTGCTGTTGAGACATTCAACGTGCTAAACGTGGGAGACGTTGGGAGAAACGCCAAAACATCGCAGCGTTCCCGGGTAAGCCTTCGCATCCCTTCCCCTTCTGCACCTAAAACTAAGGCTAGCTTTTCTCCTAGAGAGACTTCGGGGAGGGGAATAGCTCCTTCCTCAGCCAAGCCAATGCACCAAAACCCACTTTTTTTCAAAGCATCCAAGGCCTGGGCGAGGTTGCTTACGACAATGATGGGGACATGCTCTAAAGCACCCGAAGCGCTCTTCGCAAGGGCGCCTTGAAACGGCGGTGCGTGTTTTTCAGTCAACAGCAGGGCGCTGACCCCGAGGGCAGCCCCCACCCTCAAGAGGGCACCCACATTGTGGGGGTCTGTGACGTGGTCTAAGACCAGCACCACTGATGTATCACAAGCCTGCTGACAGAACTCCGAGAGGCTGAGGGAAGACAAAGGCGCAACGCACAAAGCAACGCCTTGGTGAACCGCTTGGGGAAATTTCAAGTCTAAGGTTTGCTTATCGACCTTTTGGAGGGTTATTTCCTGGCGCCTGGAAGCCGCCCATGAATGTGCCTTTTCAAAAAGATCTGGCGTGCACCACAGGTGGTGACATGTTCGTTGAGGGTTTTCCAGCGCAGCCTTAACCGGATGAATACCCCACAGCCAAACACCTGGGTCTGCCTGCTTTGAAAAAGATTTCGTTGGTTTTTGGTATGTCTTCATCCGAGGATCCATGTGTGAAAATTTCTCCCCGCCATATTAAAACCAGGCGTTTGAAATGTCACCCCAAATGTGGCGCTTTTATTATGCGCCTAGGCCACGGGCTTTACGCATGACCTAGATCAGGTGTCAACATCATCTCTTCAATACCAAGCTTGGAAATGGCAGCTTCCCATTTTTTCCAATAAGGTATTTGGAAAATCAACGTTTCGTCGGGCTCAATTTCTAGCCAGTTGTTAGATTGGAGCTCCATGTCCAGCTGACCTGGCCCCCAGCCTGCGTAACCAAGGGCTAAAATGGAAAATTTAGGACCTTTTTCTTCCGCAATGGCGGAGAGGATATCGAGGGTTGCTGTCACCCCATAGTGGTCATCGATGATCAAAGTTGTTGCTTGCTGATAGTCTGTTGTGTGCAAAACAAAGCCTTTGCCACCTTCAACAGGCCCCCCAAAATGAATAGGATAGTTCTCGCAGGCAGGACTTGCTTCCATGTTCATCTGCTGAAAAAGATCTTTAAGGGTGATCTCTTCCAAAACCCGGTTGACGACAAGCCCCATAGCGCCATTTTCATCATGGCCACAGACGAAAACCAGAGATTTATGAAAGCGTGCATCTGAAATGTGGGGCATGGCGACCAAAAGACTCCCCGTTAGATAGCCAGAAAATTCAGAAATTTTATGTTTTTTTTCTTTTGTTGATCCGATAGCCATTCAAAAAACCTTTACCTTCAAGACCAACTTAACGTATACTTAAGCTGGCTTCTCCCTATCATAAAGCCTGGAAGCACCATGTTTCAAAAACTCACACAGCTGTGCCTGACTTTTTACGTCCTCATTATATCCCAACTTTATGGTGTTGAAAATCATTCTGTGAGATTGGATGTGCTGACGGAATCTTTTTCCCTTGAAAAGGGAGAAGGCGGGCTTATTCTATCAATTCAACTTGCTGATGATTGGAAAATGTATGCGCCACCAGATGCTTCGGATACCCTTGTTTATCCCCCTGAGGTTGTGTGGCATGGCTCTGAAAATCTTAAAGATGCTATCCCCACGTGGCCCTTTGGAAAAGAAACCGAGACGGCCCAGGAAATAGCCCATGTTTATACCGAGCAAGTTCGTGTCCCCCTCAAGATAGTTGCAAGAGAAGCAGGTAAACCTGTTTTTTTGAAAGGTGTTTTGAAGATTCTCACCTGCTCAACGGTTTGCTTGCCCCAAGAAATTCCTTTTCAATTGACTTTAAACAAATCTGTCCAGAACAAAGAGGTTCAAACCCAGGTTTCAGAAGCCCTTGCAGCCCAAGAGCTTGCACAAGAACAGCTAAGCCTTCCGCTCATGCTTTGTTTTGCGCTTTTGGGTGGGCTGATTCTTAACGTCATGCCTTGCGTTTTGCCAGTTTTGGGGCTTAAATTCTTGGTATTTGCGAACCAAAAACAACGCTCACCCGCACACATGCGCCAGAATTTTCTTTTAACGATTCTGGGAATCATGGTTTCTTTTGGATTTTTGGCGGCATTAACCCTCAGCCTTAAATGGCTCAATTATGCTGTGGGATGGGGGCTGCATTTCCAAAACCCCTATTTTCTTGCGGTGATGATTGTTGTTCTTTCTTTTTTTATAGCCAGCTTTTGGGGATTTTATGAATTTCATCCGCCTTTATGGGTGAATAAGCTTCTTAAGCCTTCTCCCCATCTGTCTAGCCAGTGGAGTGCCTTTGCTTCAGGGGTTTTGGCGACGCTCCTTGCAACGCCTTGTTCAGCGCCGTTTGTAGGAACAGCTGTTGGGTTTGCTCTGGCGCGGAATCCTTTTGACATTATCGCCGTTTTTTTCTTCTTATCCCTTGGTTTTTCAACTCCTTATGTGATCGCATTATTGGTCCCTTCCGGTAAGCTCCCTTTGCCAAAGCCGGGCATCTGGATGGTTTACACCCAGCGCGTATTAGGAGGGTTTTTGGCCGGAACAACCCTTTGGTTAGTATGGTTGTTAGATGCCCACCAAAGCCATGGGCAATTGCTGGCAACGTGCTTGCTGTTGGTGGGAGGGCTTTTGCTTCTTTGGCTTGGGGCTACATATCCAAGGTGGCGCTGGACAGGAATTTGCTTTTTGGTCTTGATTGTTGGGATTCCTGCGGTTCCTCATTGGTTTCCTGCTCCTCGCGCTGGCAAGCAAACGACAGAAATTTTTTCTCCTGTTACGTGGGTGCCGTTTAGCCCAGAGGCTATTCAGCCCCTTCTTAAGGAAGGGAAAAGCGTTTTTGTGGACATTACCGCAGCGTGGTGTGTTACGTGTCAACTCAATAAACAAATCTTACAAACGGCATCGGTTGAAAAAATGTTGACGAATCCTCGGGTGGTTTCGATGCGGGGTGACCTAACAAAACCCGCGCCAAAGATCATTCGCTTTTTAGCCAAATTTGGGCGGGCGGGAATCCCTTTTAACGTGGTCTTCACCCCTAAATCTCCTGGGGGGATTCTCCTTCCGGAAATCTTAACAGAGCGCAAGGTTTTAGATGCGTTTGAATAGCTGGGCCCGTCTGCTAATCCGACAGAGCTCTTGGTCCATTTACATCAAATCTGGCTTGGGAGAAATCGTTTTTTTTGGCATCAGCTTATTACTCTGGGGCTTTGCCCTTGCTTCCTATGAAGGTATTCTTTTTCAAAAACTTCTTCCGCTTTTCTTCTGGCTTTTTCTTTTTTTTATTTTGGTGTTTTCACTAGAGCCTTGGATCTATTTTGAGCAACAAGAAGGTTTTTTAGAATTGTTGTGGCTTTACCCGCTTTCTGCTCATCAAATCTTCAGCTTCCTTGTGCTGCGCCAAAGCCTTCAGCGCCTTCCTTTACTTTTGGTGGGAAGCAGCGTTGCTGGTTTGTGTATAGGAGGATTAACCTTAAACAACCTTGTAGGTCTTTTTTTCACAGCTTTTCTCGGGTTGGTAGGGGGCATTTTTATTGGCATGCTGATGGGGATTTTGAAACACGCAAGCTCCCGAAACAAGGGGCCTTTTCTCCTTATATTGCTTGCGTTGCCGTTCTATCTTCCCATCTTTATCTTAGGTATTGCCGGTTGGCAGGCCTGTGCAATCCAGCAAATTCCTTGGATACCCTGTTTGGGGCTTCTGGGATTCTTGGGTTTAAACGGTGTGTTATGTACAGCTTTTGGGGGGCTCATGATAAAACAACATTTGTAACAATAACTTGTTTATGCTATTACGCTTTCTTCTGTTTCCCGGTAATAGCTGGCTTGTTTTTGGAACATGCTAAAGTACACACCCTTAAAATCCATCAGGGAAGTGTGATCGCCATCTTCCACAATGCGCCCTTTTTCAAACACCAAGATGCGGTCGACGAACCGCGTTATTGCAAGTCGATGGCTTACAATGATCGACGTTTTTTCTTGAACAAGGGTTTGAATGAGGTTCATAATTTCGTGTTCTGCATGGGGATCTAACGCTGCAGTTGGTTCATCTAAAAGAAAAAGCTCTAACGAAGGATTATAAGCAAGATCGACGATGAGGCGGGTGAGGGCTAGGCGCTGCCACTGTCCTCCCGAAAGCTCCAGGCCTCCGTCGACGTGTTTTGAGAGCACCTGCTGAAGCTTTCCTTTTAAAGTATCTGCAAGGTTAACTTGCTCTAATACGGTTTCTAAAAATTTTAAATCTTGGACTTGCCCTCTCAAATCCATGTTGGTTTGAACCGATAAGGGGAGTTTTGCAAAATCTTGAAACATGGCTGAAAGCTTGTTTCGATAAAACTGAAAATCCAGGGTTTGAAGGTTCGTCCCTGACCAGTAAATGGCTCCTCCCGTTGGGTCATAAAAACGACAAATCAGCTTGATAAACGTTGATTTTCCAGAACCATTTTCACCAACCACAGCAATCCGCTCTCCCCTTTGAATAGCAAGGGTCAAATTCTCAAAAAGCAATGAATTAGTTCCAGGATAGGAAAATCCAACATCTTGAAACAACATCAAGTTATTTGAGGTTCGTTTTGTTGTTTTTTTTGCCTTTAATACATGAGATTCTTTGATATTTAAAAGGTTGACCAGGGAAGAAAGGGCAAAATTAGCTTTTAAAAGATCACCCCCTGTAAAAATGATGTGGGCAATCGAATTATTTAGTTGAAAAATCATCATGAACAAAAAACTGAGGCTTCCTAAAGTTAAAGCCCCCTGAACAGCCCCCTTGGATACATCGTAAAAACAAACTGCAATGCCAAGCCCACTGAGAAGCGAAAAAAGGCAGACGAAAGCGACGCTCTTTTGACGAATCTTATTCACTTGATCAAAAAATGTCTTGAACAATTGGTTCCACGCATCCAAGAGTTTTTCTTGCATATGGTAAAGTCGAATTTCTTGGGCATACGGTTTAGATGTGAGGCAGTCTTCATAAAGCTCCATTTGCTTAAACAAAGGCGCACAGCCAAAGCGCGCATCCCATGTTTTTTTGTGTAGTCTGATGCTGATATAGAGAAGGGGTGTGAGCGTGGCGCATAAAACGATAGGAATCCACCAATTAAACACGTAAACGCTAATAAGGGCAGGAATTAAACAAAATACATTTTTCATGAAATGGGAGGATAAGTTGAGCATACGTGCCAGTTCTTGGGTATGCTCTTTGGCTAAATTAATGCGATTACTGATATCTGGGGTTTCAAAAAGGTCAACTTGAGGATAGCAGGAGATTTTTTGAAGCAAAGCTGTTTTTATGCGTTGAAAAATCTTATTTTCAAAATAGTCCGCAAAAAAATTATGAAACGTTGCGAAAATCTCGTTCAAGAGCAAAAAAAAGGAACAAGAAAAAATCAAAAGGATGATAAATTGCCAAAGCAAAGCTGCTGTTTGAGGCTTTGCGGCTGCAACGGCAACTGTGTCAACTAAACGAGACATCCCATAGCTAGCCAAGACAGGGGATAAGCCAGATAACAACTGAACTAAAAAGAGTAATCCAAGGGGTGTGTAATGTCCTGTAAGAATATACTGTACAAATCTGAAAAATGTTACGGGGTTTTTTGCTTTTGTAGACACAGCTTATCCTTTCACCTGCTGAAGCCATAACTCCGTACAAAGAAGGTTTAGCAACGGCCTTAATTCTTCTATCATCCCTTGTTGAACACGCATCAATGCGCTTTCCATAACTTTTTTATCTAACAATTTTTTTTCTGCAAAATAGCCATTTGAGCAAATTTCATAGATGGTGCGAGCGTGTTTCTGGAAACCAAGTTGCAAGACACCCGAAGTTTCCCCTTTCGATTTCCGGAAAACTAACTCTGTTTTAAAAAATTGGCTGAGTGCCTTTCGAAACGGCACGCGTCGATGTGTTTGGTCATAAGACTCATAGACCGGCATTGAAAGCGCCATCTCAACCAAGGGTTGTGAATAATAAGGGTAAAAAATTGGAATTTTCCTTAATTTATCTTCAACTTTAGCCTGAAAAGAACCTTCATAGACTGAAGCGAGGTGAGTAAATTTACCTGGTTTGAGATGGGTGTAATGAGCGAGAAAAGATGGCATGATGAGTTGGGTATAAGTTTTTGTGTCATATCCACCGAGCAACCATTCGGGAATGGCGGCATCGATGTACGCATTTTGAGGACTGAGATTCATATAATATCGCGCAAGGGATTTGATGGTTTGCTTCAATAAAACTGGAATAGAAGCGCGGTGTGCCCTGCATAGCTTCAGCAAATTCTCTTTAAGCCCCTTCCATCCATTGTCAATCCAATAATCTGCGAGGGCATTTCCAAGCATTCCTTCGCAAAAAAGTTGATCCCCTCCGTGCCCCATCCACATAACTGAACCCATATCACCGGCTCTTTTTTGTATTTTTGCCTCTAATTCTCTTTCAAGAATGCCTGTGGCTAAAAATGAATGGGGCCTGTCAGAAAACATAGCTTGACGTGTCTCAGAATCAAAATCAAAAATATTTTGCCATTCGTGGGAGATGCACTCCGTATGACAAAAATTTGAAATTAACTTTGCAAAAGACCTTTCGTCAGAAGAGGCGACAGCTTGATTGCCATAGGTTAATGCACGGATGCGGGTGTCACTTGTCCCCAACAAATGGGTTGCTGCCATTAAAAGAGCACTGGAATCCAGCCCGCCTGATAATTGGATCCAAACGTTTGGACAGTCTTCCAGATTCGCCTGCACAACATCAAAAAACGTACAGAGTAGATTTTTTTGTGAGTATGATTTTTCGTAGACGTGGTTAAAAGGGTTCCAAAATGGTTTTATCTCTACTCCTTTTTCAGAGAAGATAAGGCCGTGGCCGTGGGTGATTTCCTGAATACCCAAAAAAGCTGTTCGTTCTGTTGTGAGAAGCATGCCTATAGGGGAACAGAGCTGAGTCGTTAGATACGCGCTATCTAAAAGAGCTTTGGCGCCCAGAATTTTTCTTAGAAAATAAACATCTGATGAAACGAGCATTCCACCAGGAATCTTTGCATAAAATACAGATGCAAATCCAACCGGATCTGGAAAAATCAATATCTTTTTTTCTTGGATATCTTGCAAAAAAACCGTGTAATTTCCCCAATAATTCTCGCTTAGAAATTTTCCGCTGGAACTCATTACGCTCTGGATAAAGTGCTCACTCAGCTTTTTAACGCGTTTAGAAGGGGACTGGAGCGAGGGTTTTTCAAATAACCGTCCCATCACAAACCCTTTTAGATGGTTGGAGTCCTCAAATTTCAAAAAAGGTGGGTTGGGAGAAACATCCCCCCTAAAGCCAACAATGGCTTTAGAAAAAGGCGTTTTTACGCAAGAGACCACTTCAGAAACGCTGCGTTTAGTCAGCTCAATGAGATCTAGAACAGACTGCTTCCCCTGAGGATCATCCAAATGCCATATACCGCTTGAAAAAATCATTTGCTCACACCACGCCTAATTTTGGGTTAAATCTTAGAATGGGAGCTAATTGTCTTTTAAGATTTTGGGTATCACGGACAACTTTTCCATCCGCTTCGACCCAAGCGTGGGCATAAAATGGAAGGCTTTGAACGCCGATAACAAAATCACACATATAGTGCTGTTGGTAATGCAAGGCCGCTAAAGTAAGGGCAAAAGGTAAACACGTCGTTTTTCGAGGATATATTAAACAGGCTGCTTCTAAAGCTCTTGTTGCAACCCGTGAATAGTTCTTCGGTGATTTAGAAGTGTTGTTTTTTAAAGACAAAGAATTTAAAAACGCTAAAGCGCCTATCAGCCGTTTTTTCTTCAATATCCTATAAACCTTGTGCAACGTGAAAAAGGCTTTTAAAGCAAGTTTTTTATCTAAAGGAACATTTGAAGACCCTTGTGCGTACCAGTCCCGCGCTACTAGCCCAGCTTCATCAAGGGGAGAAGCGATGTGATTTCTACGTTCTTTTTTTGCAGTCATCCGGATCAAGCAATTTTCTAAAAAATAAGCGATGGATTTGCTGAACTTTTCTATAGACAGTACAGAAGTTTGGCTTTCAACTCCCTCAAGCACAGGTACAAACAAACCATTTTTTCTGAAAAAGCGGTG
>JBOFKH010000216.1:0-19934 GCA_051657225.1 Alphaproteobacteria bacterium | reverse complement strand
TATCGTCCCAAGAATTGCTAAAGTCGTCAAAGAATATCATGAAGCCTACGATTATGTCTTCACCACGGGGGGAATTGGCCCCACCCATGATGATATCACGGCAGAAGCCATCGCCCACGCCTTTGGCTGTGAGTTGCTCTTAAACCCTGAGGCCCAAAGCATGCTGGAGACACATTATGGAAAAGAAAACGTGACCCCTTCCCGGTTGAAGATGGCTTTTTTCCCCAAAGGTGCAACCCCTGTGGCGAACCCTTCTTCGGGGGCTCCTGGTTTTTGTGTAGAAAATGTATATGTTTTGGCGGGCGTTCCCTCTATCATGCGCGCCATGCTTGATGGCATCTTACCTCGCATTCAGCACGGACCCTCTTTTCACAGTGAGACTGTTTCTTGTTTAATCGGTGAAAGCCGTTTGGCCCAACAGCTTGAAGACATTCAAAAGCAATATCCCCATGTGTCCATCGGCAGCTACCCCTTTTTTCACCAGGGTAAGATTGGCACCAGCTTGGTGGCGCGTCACCAAGACCCCTACGTCTTAAAGGAAGTGCGCGGCAAGCTGGAGCAGCTCGTCTATGCTCTTAACGGAACGCCTGTTGTGAAAGAAGAGCTATGAAGCCCAACCTTTTCTTGTCCCAATTGTGTAAGGAAAAAAGCCACGATGCAACGTAAAGGTGTGTATCCAGGTACGTTTGACCCTGTCACCCAAGGACATCTGGACATCATCCAGCGCGCTTTAAACCTGTTTGAAACCTTAGTGGTGGGGGTGGCTGAAAACATACCGAAACAACCATTTTTTTCCCTACAAGAGCGTGTGGCTTTTTTGGAGCAAGAAATACAAACCCTTCCCAGCCAAGATCGGCAACGGGTTCAAGTGAGGCCTTTTGCAGGGCTTCTAGTGCACTTTGTAAAAGACCAAGAGGCAGATGTGATTGTGCGTGGCCTGCGCGCCCTTACAGATTTTGAATATGAATTTCAGATGGCTTGGTTGAATGCACGCCTTCAGCAAGGGATTGAAACCGTTTTTTTAATGGCGTCTGAACGTTATCAATATGTTTCTTCTCGAGTCATTAAAGAAATTGCTTGCCTAGGAGGCGACATCAGCCCTTTTGTTTCGCCAGCCATCGCAGCGGCGGTTCAACAACGGTGCTTATCAAAGAAAGTTTAAACAAGGACCTTGTTTTTTAACGATCATTTGCTTGAGTGATACCTTTTATAAAAGCATCCCCCTTCGTTACGGTACTTCAGAGCGCCCCTAGAGCCTATCAGAGCTCCGTCCCATTCAGACAAAATTAATAATTGAAAAATCTTTTAGGGATACACTATAGTAACTTGAATTTATTATAGAATGTGAGACGTTATGTATAACAGATTGACCCAAATGGTGTTATTGAAGCTTGCTTTTATTGCCTTTATGGTGCCATTTCTTGCCCTTGCAGGATCAGGTTCTAAGAGCGACCAATCCACCGATGAAACAAACGACCCTACCCACGCGGTGGCGCCCCTTGCTACGCCTGCTGGCCAGATGTCCTTTGAGATGATTCCAGCGGAAATTATCAAATTGATCCTTGATGGGCTTGCAAAACCTGATCTCAAAAATATGCGTTTGGTTGAAAAAAAACTGAGAGATTTAATCACGCCGCTTCTCACCGACATCAAAATCCCAAGCAACATCCCAAACGCGCAACAATTTAAAAAATTCTTTAGGTCTTTAACAACGGTTAAATTTTGGGAAGACAAAAAGCCTTCAGAGGCTTTTGTGAATCTCTTTCGCAACGCGCCGATAAAAAAGCTGCTGCTAACGGGGCACAAGATCAGCCCAGAGGGCATTAAAACCCTAGGACTCGCTTTGCCCCTTTCTCTTGAAGAATTTGACCTGAACTATACCGAAATGGGAGACGAAGGGGTCAAAGACTTGGCTCAAAACCTTCCAGCTGCGCTTAAAAGGCTTTACCTGGGCCATAACAACATTGGAGACGAAGGGGCAAAAGCCCTCGCTCAAGGCCTTCCAAGTACGCTTGCATGGCTTTACCTGGGCCATAACAACATTGGAGACGAAGGGGCAAAAGCCCTCGCTCAAGGCCTTCCAAGTACGCTTGCATGGCTTGACCTGAGTGCTAACAACATTGGAGACGAAGGGGCAAAAGCCCTCGCTCAAGGCCTTCCAAGTACGCTTACATGGCTTTACCTGGGTGCTAACAACATTGGAGATGAAGGGTCAAAAGCCCTCGCCCAAGGCCTTCCAAGTACGCTTACATGGCTTCACCTGAGTGCTAACAACATGGGAGACGAAGGCCTAACCGCTTTATTGGGGGCAATCCCAAGCACAGATTTAAAAGGTCTAACTATTTCTGTGCCCAAAACCTCGCCCCTTCGGGAGCAATTCAATACTCTCCGCAACAGGCACGGTGCGCTTGTCCAGGTGAGCTTCCGGTAAACCGCTACATCTTGAGAAACGTTCGCGCAAGCGGACGCCTTTGCTCAGATGCTGCTTTCTCGTAACGGGAGAAGGCGGACTGGGTGGGCGGCTGATGGATGCGTTACTCCAGGGTAAAACCCGCCGTTCAGGTCCTCGTGTACCGCGAGTACACACCCGATTTTTACGCATCCTGAAGTTCCTACCTATCAACTCCTTAAAAATGGTTTTGGTAAGAAGTCTATTTAATTTCTCAATGATCAAGGAAATCTTGGTATTATTTAGCTGGAAATTTAAGAGAAATTTTTTCCATGACATGGGTGTGGCGCCATGAATGGTGCATTACAACTGAGGGAGTTGGTTGAGCGCTATTCCATTTGCTATAAAAATTTTCACCATTGAAGAGTTTGTCCATGCTTTGTGTTGTGAGATAATCATAACCACCCACGGGAAGCGACCCATTCCAACCTCCCCAGTTGAAAATCAGACCCACGTGGGCTTGTCGACCATCCCAATTACCCATGATAGACTTAAAATAGCTGGCATCGCCGGTAAGGTTCTCCTCAATCAAGAACCGGGGGGCAATCCAAATTTCAACCTTGCTTTTATTGACAAAGACAGATTTTTTCCGATATCCCGTGGAGATGCTGAGGTATTGCCACGTATCTCCACATCTTGAAAAATCAAAGGTTCCCTCCAAAGGATTCTCAAAATCTGCTATCCGAAATTCAACTTTCCCCACATCGCTGTTAGGGTCTGGACGATATATTAAAACACCTTTCAAAAAGCGCTGATAAATCGCCTCTTCCTGTGTCTTCAGCAACGAGGGAACAGCTTTTGCCAGACGCTGTTGCATTCCTTCGCAATCAACCCCTGCAGGCAGGGGTTTTTGGATACATTTAGTTGTTACTTCAGAATTCTGCGGTCCTGCGTAAGCTGCAGCTGTTAGGGACAGGGTGCTGGTTAATAAAACCGAGGTTATGAAGCTGAAAAGCGAATGCCGGCTGGGTTTTAAATGAGATTGTTTCACTGAAAAAATCCTCCTGATTATTTTTATAGGGTTTTGGAACATAACATTGAAATCAAACCCTTTTTTTTAGCCTATTGTTACAATGAAAAAATCGATTTGTCAAATGCGCGTGGCGCTTTTTAATAGAAAATTTTGAGAATTGATTCCTTTCTCAACACATTAAAAAATCTTGAATTATCTATTTGTCAAAGCTATATTGCACCCATGCCTGTGGCATTTAAAGCAGCAGCAAAACATAAAAAATGATTCGTCAGGGAATTTACTAACAAAGGTGATGCTTTTTCCAAGATTTTTAAAGCCGTTCCCCACCCTTGAGGTTCAGCTTTTTTTTAAAAAATGGCTTTTTTGGCGAAGCTTTTTGGCGCTGTGGGAAGGGGAAGAAGATCGCTGGATTTTATGGTTTCCTGTTGTTCTCGGGCTTGGAATTTTTACCTATTTTTCCTTGAACGAAGAGCCGCCTGTTATATTAGCCTGCGTGGGCTTGGCCCTTGGCATAGGGACTTTGATCCTGGGGTGGTCTGTTTCCCTTGGGTGGCGGCGCGCAACCGTGGGGCTTTTTGCATTTACCCTTGGGTTTGGGCTCAGCCAGCTCCAAACCTTCTGCAAAAATCCAACCATGCTGAACAGGCATTTGGGGGAAGTCACCCTGGAGGGCACAATCCAATCCCTTGAGCACCTCCAGCCAACCTCCCAAGGCCTTGTTTACCGCATTGTGTTGGGAAATTTAGACATTCAACAAGCCCGTTCAGCTTCAGCGGCAAAAGCCGCCAAAACCATGACCCAGATCCGTGTGGTTATTAAAAAAACTCCATTTCCCCTGTGGGTGGGACAGCGGTTGCGCCTTAAAGCCTTGATTTCTCCCTTTCGCCGGGGGGTTTCTCCCTACGCTTACGAATTTCGGATGCAAGCATTCTTCAAAGGGCTTTCTGCCACAGGCTTTGCAACAGTGCCGCCCAAGCTGGTTTCTCCCCCTGAAGATACCTGGCGCATACGCCTCGATAACAGCCGGCACACCCTCACACGTTTGTTTCTGGAACAGATGCCATCCCCCACCGGTGCCCTGGCGGCGGCCTTGGTGACGGGGGATAAAGCCAGCGTGCCACCAGAGGTCAGCCAAGCCTTTGCAGGTTCAGGGATCGCGCATATTCTAGCCATCTCAGGCCTTCACCTTTCCATCGTAGCAGGAATCTTTTTTTTGCTGGTTCACACCACCCTTGGGCTTATCCCAAGCATCGCGCTTCGCTTCCCGCTGCATAAGCTGGCAGCTTGCTTTTCTCTGGTGGGAACAGGGATTTACCTCATTCTTTCCGGCGCATCTTACCCAGCCCAGCGGTCTTTCATGATGACAGGCATGGTGATGCTTGCGGTGCTTTTGGACCGCCCTGCCCTAACCATGCGGTTGGTGACGACTGCTGCCACAGTGGTACTCTTTATCACGCCAGAAGCGTTATTTAGCCCAAGTTTTCAACTTTCCTTTGCTGCGGTTGTCTCGCTCATCGCCAGCTACGAAATGCTGGGGAAGAAAATTCAAGATTTTAAGGGAAGCGAAGCTGGCAGGTTCAGGCGGTTTATTTTTTATTGCTTGGGATGCTGCATTTCCACCATGGCAGCAGATTTCGCCACAACCCCCTACACCATGTCAACGTTTCATCAGTTTACCCTTCAAGGCATTGTCACCAACTTTCTCTGTATTCCCCTCACCACATTTGTGTTGATGCCCCTGGCGGTGAGCACCTGTTTTTTAACCCTGGTTCAAGATGTTCCCTTAACCCTCCCCTTTTTAAGCAAAGGGTTATGGCTTTTAGCATGGATTGCGAAGGAAATCAGCTCTTGGCCAGGAGCTTTGGTGCAGGTTCCCCTGATGCCTCCCCTGGCTATCATCTTGATGACGCTAGGGAATCTGTGGTTGAGCCTATGGCGAACCCATTTGCGATGGTTTGGGTTTGTCCTAATCGTTTGGGGGTCTTTCCTTTTTTACCGATACCCGTTGCCGAATCTATGGGTCGATGCAGAGGGTAAGCTGATGGCTTTTTGGGATGATCCCAAAAAAACCTTGTGGGTTTCAGACCAACCCAAAAAAGCATTCATTTTAGAAGCGTGGAAGCAGGAAATTGGAGAAAAAGTGCCCTCCCCTCAAATGTTTCCTTACCACTCCAGTATATTTCCCTGGAAGTGTGATGGAGAGGCCTGTCAACTCACCTATACTTTAGGAAAAAAAACCTGGAAGCTGTTGCTTGCCAAACGCATCAACTCTCTAAAATCTTGCCAGGATATGGATTTAGCCGTCAGTTTGGCGCCCTTTGGAAAACCATGTCCTGGCAATTCTTTGAACATTCATTCCCTTGATTTAAAACGCAACGGAAGTTATATGGTTTGGTTGACGGAGGATGGGATACGCATCAAACATGGCCGAGATATCCAAGGCAACCGGCCTTGGGTTATCTCTGAAAAGCGAAAATTATTTTGAATTTGAATGGTTTTCTACATAACAAATACCTTCTCGAACACCCACTACAGAACCTTCATCCATAGGAACAATCGCAGGTGGATTGGCAATTTCACCTGTAAATGCAATAAGCCCTGAAGTGGACGTAGACCCACTGCAAGATCCAATTTTTCCAAAAGCCTCAAAGCTTCCATGTTCTGAAGCGGTGACTGTAAGTTTTGCAAATGGAGCCTCTAAAACACCAATAAGAATGGATCCAGCGTCAGAAACAACCGCATCAATGTCAGCATCGATGTGTTCAAGGAGGGTCATATGTGCTCTTTCTCCTTTCACCTTAAGCGTGAGGGGTTCAAGGGTGCGCTCAATATTCCAATTTTCAAAATAGGCTTCACAGGTCAAATGTTTGAGAGGTTTTTGAGGAAGAAAAACGGTGAGAGGCTGGTCAAAAAAGACTTGAATGATCGTGAGGCGTTTTGATATGCGATAGAGTGCTGGGGCTTCACCAGGAAAATCCACTAAAATTACAGATCCTTCAGGTGACGCATGCCGTTTGACCATGACAGAAGGACCTTTAATTTCAAGAATTTCGATACCTCGGAAGCATTGCCTGCCAGCCAAAACTTGAGGAAAATTTGAAAAATATATAACTGAAAAAATAAGAAATTTCAACGCGCTCAAATAATTTATCCTTTTAAAATAATAAGTTAATTTTAATATTTTTTTTAATTTTGCATAAAATCAATTGGTTGAAAATTTTTTTAATTATCTATTTGAATTAAAATGGTTTTTTTAGATATGAATCAGATGAATAATTTCATATTCTCCAGCCTCAAGATCATGTATATAATAGTGAATGTACATGTCGTGCGCCTGTAGCTCAGTTGGATAGAGCACAGGATTCCTAATCCTGGGGTCGTGGGTTCAATTCCCGCTGGGCGCACCATGTTTGAGTGTGGTGGTGAGGGATGTGAAAGATGATACCAGAATTTGAAGACCCCACAGAGGGTGCTATCTTTGAGGCTGGTTTGGCCTGCGCTGCCCAAGAAGGCTGGGAAACGTTTTCCCTTGAACACGTTGCGCAGCGGGCAGACGTGCCCCTCGATATTGTTAAGGCCTTGTTTCCTTCCAAGGAAGCATTTCTTTCGCGTTTCTTGGTTTATGTAGATGAAAAAGCTCGGAATCAGGTTTATCTGGAAGGGCTTGAGAGCTTGAAAGATCAGATTTTTGAGTTGATCCTTGCAAGGCTTGAGGTTTTAGCACCTTACAAAACATGGTGCAAAGAGATTTATGAAGCTTCTTTAAGAGACCCTGGTTTGGCGTGCACTGTTTCAAGAAAGGTTCTGGCCTACGTTAAATTTATGGCAGAAGTTTCTTTTGGAGGTGCGCCTGCCTGCACCCAAACCCTCGGGATGCCCTTTTTTCTTGGCCTTTACCTTTTGGGGTTCCATCAATGGCTTCAAGATGAATTGCCAGATTCTCCAGCAACCCTCGCTTTCCTTAATAGCGCTTTGACCTATGCTTCGCCATTTCTCCAAATGCTTCGACGAAGTTAAAAAAGTTAGACTTCTTTAAGAGGGGTCCTCTAAGGGGCCTTGAAGAAAGCCAGGCGCAAAAGAAAACAGAGGGTTTACTTCCACCGCAGGGTTGTCTATAGGCCCCTTAATCGCAAAATGTGTCGCAAGAAGCCCCCTTCCCTGGACGCCAAAGAGAAAATCCCCTAAAAGTGGGATTTTGCTCAAAAGCTGATAGAGGAGATAAGCTGGTGCCATGCTGCCTTCCAGAGCTATGTTATTTTGAGAAGGCTTAAGAGAACCTTGGAAAAAAATTCCGATACTTTTGTTTCTGGCAAGGGCCTTATGAATCAAGATGCTGTTTGCTAGATCAGCGGAAAAATAGGCCGAAAGGCTGCCAAACAGCATCCCTTCTTTGGGAGAAAGCATTTCAAAAAAGTTAAACAGGGGCGCCAAGGAAAGAAGGTGCAGCAGGGTAGGCATCTCAAGAACCCGAAAATTTTTCATCCTAAATCTCCCTTTAAACGGCTCTAAAAGAGAAGGCCTCGATGCTGTTAATAAAAGCTCTCCTGAGATAACATTAGGATAAATATTCGCAAACTTTAAAAAACGTCCCGCTTGGTAGGAGCGCACCTCAAGAGAAGTTCCCTCTTCCTTAGGTTTCCATTCAATCAGAAAAATATCGTTCTCACGGGGAGAGGCTTGGGTTTTTCCCATAGACGGCAGATAACCCGAAGTCACAATAGTTTCCCACCCAAAATTCTCGAGAAATTGCTTGCCTTTGAGCCAGGCTGTCATACCTTTAGCAGCCTGTTGATGGGCCCCATGGACTTGATCAAACTCAACTTGAACAGAGAGGCGATCCCCTTGTTTTAAAAATTTTTTTTGAGAAGGAGGGGATTTAAGCAGCGGAAAAAGATCTGCTTCTTTGCCCCCCAATTTCACTTCATATAGCTGTTGCTTTCCTTGCTTGCGTACCTGGAATGAGGCATGCGCGTTCCATTTAGGAGCTTGAATCTTTGAAAGCGACCCTTCTTTGGGTGTATAATCAGGTGCCAGCTTTGCACTGCCTTCAAGGTGAACTTGTTTTGAAGTCAGCGTTAGGCCACGAACATGAAAATCCCCATTTTTTAAGGTATCAAGGCTTGTGCGGAGCTGTGCCTCTTCTCCCAGTGGTTTTTTCCAATTTAAGAAAGGAACATCTAATTTTATAGCTTTAAGGTCACATAAAATGCTGAGAGAACCTTTTTGAGAGGCCGAGTCCTTTTTTTCATAAATCAGCGAAGCAGAAGCAGAACCTTCTGCAAAGCCTTTCACATCTAAACCAAAAGTGCTTAAGAAATCAGGCGTCAGGGTATAGCTCAACTGATAGCGGAAACTCCTTTTTTCACCAAAAATTTCTTCCCACTGGATCTTTGCAGGCTGACGGTTAACAACAGCTGGGCCCTCTAATTTAAGCTTTTTGGGCGAAACGGAGAGCTTAAACGTGCCTTTTTGAATGGGAAGCTTCGCCCCTTCTTGAGTGCCAACATTCAAGGCAACGTCAACATTGCTTAGGTTGGCCTCAACAGCTACTTGGATTTCTTCGATTTTTAAATCGCTCTCCAAAGGAAAATGAAGCTTGAGCAAAGTCTTGGAGCTTCCCTTAAAATCTTTGGGAACAAGATCAAATTTTTGTGGATATTCAAGGGGCTTGTGGCTGATAATTTCTAAAAGATCAGGAATGGGCCCTTTAAATTCAAGATCTGTTGAAAGGGTTTGATCAACCTGGTCTAACCCGTCTATCACAAGCTTTCCCTTTTCAAGGTTCTGATCTTGGAGCTTAGCATGGGAAAACACAATGGAAAAAATCTTTGTATCAAACGTTGCTTTTCCTGAAACCTCCCTTGCTTTCGGCATCCCAGGGAGGTAATCAACCGTTAGCCCTTCCAATGCCATGCTCCCTGAAAACTCTTGCTTTTGTGAGTCGCCACCAGGTTTGTAAACCAAGTTGACGGTATGAATTTTCCCGTCACTCAAATTTTCAAAAATCCACGTCCGTGGCTTAATCGCCAGCTGGTGGGGCCAAATTTTTTGAAGGAAGGGCAGCGGAATCTCTCCCAATAGCTGCAGGCTAAACTGCGCTGGCGCCCCCTTTGGCAGCAGGGCCTCTCCTTTTAAGGCAAATGTTTTATCTTCTAACGCGAGCAAACCTTCTGTTAGGGTTATCTTTTCCGGCATGATATGCAGAGCAACACGGCTTTTCCCAAGGAAAATGGTTTGAGAATTTCCTTTTGCCATTGGTGAAAAAATAAAGTTTCCTTCAGCGGTTTGGAGGGTTCCACGGATGGGGGCTAACATGTCTTTAGAAACATCATAGGCTCCCTCCAGATTTCCTGAAAGAAGGGGAACCTGAGCAAGCCAGGACATCACTGGTTTGAAGATGCGCTCCCGAGTAGCTAGACGAAGCTTAAAATCTTTCCAACTGGCTGAAAAAGCTAATTGATGTTGTTCAGGTAAAAACGTTATATCTCCCTGTAGAAATGCTTTTTTCCCCTGGTAACCCATGTCCAACCCAAGGGTTGTTGGATTTTTTTTATAAAGATAAATGTGCAAAGGAGGGGGATAAAAAGAAAGGCCACTCAACTTCACGGGGAATGGAAAATTAATATCGGTTAGCTCAATTTCTTCAAGACGTTTCCAAAATTCAGACTGGAGAAAATCTTTAATAGCAGCTTCAGTGTTTCCAGAAGGCCCTTCGAGAAAAACATTGCCCTTGTCATCCCCAGACAAAGCACGCCACAACAATTCAGGGTGAGGAATCGCAAGCCCCTGGACCCATGTATTTCCTGATAAAAGGCTTTTAAGGCTTAAGCGAATGCCCAGCTTATCAAGCTTGAGAGTTTTTAACCCATGGCCTGCAAGTTCTATTTTTTGGAGTTGGATCTCAAAAGGGCTATCCCACCGGCGCCAGTTAAGCTGGGCGCTTTGAAATGTAAGGCCTTGGACTTCATGACTTACATAGCTTTGCATCCACGGCACCAATGGATCTAAAGGAAGGGGACGTTGGGACAAGAAGAACAACAGCAATACAAGCACACCAACAGCACTAGAAAAGACACTTATCAGCAACAGACCCAAAAATTTTAAGGCTTTGGTCATAGGCTGTAAAAAAGGATGAATGCCCATAGAGCTTCGGACTTTCTAACCGATTAGGTGAATTTCTTGCATTAAAAATTGCTTCTAGTGTACAAACTAAGACATAATAAAGCGTTTAGGAAGCTTTAATTCTTTAAAAGGAACATATACCATGGCTCTCACGACTGGCTCCCCCGCCCCAGATTTTAACCTTGTTTTAAGTGCCACCCAAAGCGTTGCCCTCAGCACGCTGCGAGGCAAGCATGTGGTGCTTTATTTTTACCCCAAAGACGACACCCCCGGTTGCACCCAAGAATCTTGCGATTTTAGAGATGCACTTCCCGCATTTGAATCAAAAGAAGCAGTGATTGTGGGGATCTCTCCAGATGGCTTGGAGAGCCACGAAAAATTTAAAGCAAAATATCAGCTCCCCTTCTGGCTTGCCGCAGATGAAGGGGCCAAAGTCTGTCAACTTTACGACGTGTGGAAAGAAAAGAATTTGTATGGAAAAAAATCCATGGGGGTTGAGCGCACAACGTTTCTTATTGACCCACAAGGCACTATCCTTCGCATCTGGCCCAAGGTGAAGGTGGAAGGCCATGCACAGGAGGTTCTCGAAGCTTTAAAAAATTAATTCAGGATGCTAGCGTTTTCACCCCCTCTTTTAAGGGGGACTTTAGTTAAGCGTTATAAACGGTTTTTGGCAGATGTGATGCTGGAGACTGGTGATCTTGTTTGCGCTCATTGCCCTAACACAGGGGCAATGCTGGGGTTGACAGAACCTGGGATGCCTGTTTGGTTGTCCCAAAGCGACCGGCCAACGCGCAAGCTGAAGTACACCTGGGAGCTGGTGGAAGACCCGCAAACGGGGTTTATTGGTGTAAATACAGGAAACCCAAATGCTTTGGTTAAAAAGCTTTTGGCAGGAGGCGGAATTCCTGAATTTTCTACATACCCCCATGTGAAAGCGGAGGTTTACGCTGAACCAGGAAGTCGCCTCGATTTTTTCCTTCAAGAATCTCTAGAGGCAGACACTTCAAATCTTGGATGCTATGTAGAAGTTAAAAATGCACATTTTAAACAGGCAGACCAAGCCCTTTTTCCAGATAGTCCTACCCAACGCGGAGCCAAGCATATGGAAGTTTTGGAGCGGCTTGTTCAGCGTGGTTTTAGGGCTTTTGTGCTCTACATCATCCAACGCGAAGATTGCTCAAGCTTTTCCCTTGCAGAAGAAATTGATCCAGCTTACGCAAAAGCTGCTGCCCATGCTTTTGAAAAGGGGGTTCAACCCCTAGCCTATAGCTGCAAAATATCTCCCCTTGGGATTGAGCTTGGCGCCAGATTGCCCATCTTATTCCCTTAATATTTTTTCAATTTTTGAGGGCTAAAATCCAAAAAAGAGCATTCGGTGGTTTGAAAAAAGAGGGGTCAAGGTTTGAGTTATGATATTTGTCTTGTCGGAGTGAGAGGATTTGAACCTCCAGCCCCCGCCTCCCGAAGGTGGTGCTCTACCAAGCTGAGCCACACACTGTTTTTGCTATGTCTTACCGTTTCTAGATGATGTCTACAAGCAAAAGTAACCTTTTTTTCTCCTCCAACCCACTTCTTGAGGGTGAGCGAAAAGAAATTTTTGATGTCACGTTTTGGGGGGTCCGTGGCGTTCACCCTTGTTCTGGGGAAGCGTATCATCGCTTTGGTGGACACACCATCTGTACCTCTGTTTTTTTGAAAAGTGAAGAAGCTGGCGTACCCCCCACCCACCTCATTTTTGATGCAGGGTCTGGCCTGGCGCCCTTAGGTCAGCATCTTATTAGACACTTTCAACCCCACCAGGTACTCTTGTTTTTTTCCCATGTGCATTTGGATCATTTTATGGGAATGCCTTTTTTCCTCCCATTTTGGAAACAAGATTGGGAAATAGACATTTTTTGTGGCCACCTCGAAACGTTTGGGGGCATCAAAGACTATTTTCAACACTTGATCTCCCCTCCCCTTTTTCCCGTTCCTTTTAAAGATTTTCCAGCTTCCTTAAAATTTCATACCCTAGAACCGGATACATCGTTGCCCTGGAAAGGGTTTCATGTCCAAACGTTTCCTTTAAACCACCCGGGAGACGCCATTGGGTTCCGCGTAAGCTTTCGTGACAAGCATGTGTGCTATGTAACAGACACAGAACATGTCCCGGGCGCCCCTGATGTACATATCCTAAAAGGTATTCAAAACGCTGATTTGGTGATTTATGACAGCACGTATACAGACGAAATATGGCCCAGTAAAATAGGATGGGGGCATTCTACCTGGCAAGAAGGGATTCGTCTTGCAAAGCAGGCGGGCGTTAAAAACCTGGCCCTTTATCACCATGAGCCTCTCCACACCGATGAGATGCTGGAAGCCATCGAAAAAGAAGCCCAGGCAACCTGGGAGCCCGTTTTTTCAGCCCGCCAAAATATGACCATTTCTTTTTTGTGAGCCCGCCACCTGGTTTTCGCATTTGACTTCCCCGCCTTGGTCTTGAAGGGTTCTTCAAGGCCAAGGTTTTGGGAGGCTTTAAGCTGAAGCTTTATTGCTCAGTTTTTTTTAGAGCTTCAATTTTCCCGTCAATTTCCCAAAATTTTTCTGCAAAAATATCTGCTTTCGACTTTCCACCTTCAGCAGATTTTTCGCTTAAATGAGCCTTTGCTTGGGTAACGAAGTGGGTCATGAAAGCGTTAATTTGATCTATATTTTTCTCAAGATAGTCTAAAGCAACGCTGATTCTTTCTTCAGGATCTTCATCAAAAACAGGCTCAGGGATAAGCGTGCCGCCACCCCATTTCATCATCTTGCGAAAATCTTCCATGTAGAGCATCTGTTGTCGAAGTGTTTTATATTCAGTAGTCACTTGATTTTCGTCTAATTCAGCAATAATCTTAATACTTCTTTCTGAACGATGAACTTCTATTAAATCTTCGGTTATTTTTTCCGAAAATTCTTCTATCCACTCAGGAGACAAACGAGAACTTTTATATTCAGTGACAGCTTTAATTTCTTGATCAGTCCAAGGAGAAACTCCTGTTACCGGATCTGTTTTAAGAAAATTATTGTCTTTTAATCCAAATACTTCAGATTTTGCATTACCTAGCATTATATCCAATACGCTCAATATACTAGGGGTTTTTAAACATTGTTGGCGAAAGCTAGGAAATTCATGAATCAAAAAAAACAAGCCTGCCATCATCTGTTTATCTTTTTTTAAAATTTCATAAACATCTTTAAACGATGACATGATCAGCTCATGCTTTTCAACTGCGAGAGAAGTTAATTGAGGGATAGACTTTTTTGCATCTTCGCTTGAGAATCCCTTAGAAACCATGCCCAGAATTTCGTTAGCAACGTATTTTCCAACTTGATTTAGGCGCGGGTCTGCGAGGCAATGTGCTACATCGTGAAGTGAAAAAACAGCTTGGTTAAGCTTGTAAGTATGAGCATCACATCCACCGCTTGAGGGAAAAGCAACAGGATAAATTTTATCCATCCAGCAACGTACTACAAATTCAGGATCAATGAATTTTTTCCCAGGCATAGGGTAAACCACTTCTGAAAATTGAAGGTGTACTTCTTTTTTTATGTGTTCCTTGATACTACCGTTTAACGAAGAAAAATCAGGATCTTCGAAAACATCTAATGATTTTTTTAAAAAATCAGAAAAATTTGATTTTAAGATAGTATTGAATGCATCTGCGTCAGAGGCGACCAGCTCTCCATCGCTATTTTTTTGATACAATGCTCTGGTTTTATTAGCGTCTTGTTCCATAAATTCAAGATCGTCTTCCGTGAGATCAGCGCTTGCTAAAACAGCTTGCCGAAGGGGTTCTCTAATGCTTTCAATGATCTGATCCATACTACAATTTGCTTGTTGAGCTTCCCTAAAACCCAATGCTTCTTGAACATCTTTTTCAATTCTTTCCAACCGTGCGATTGCCCGCGTTGCTTGGGTCTGCTCATCGCTTTCTTGGGGTTGGTTTGCAAACGCTGTCGACAGGATAATGACGCATCCACATGATGCATACAGTGAGAATTTAGCCAAATTTTTTAATATTTTCACGAAAATTATCCTTTAATGTTATTTACAAATGTACGCCTTCAACGTGAAGACGCGTGCAAACAAAACCAAATCATGACTAAACTTAAGAAATAATACTTTTTAAATAAAATTTGTCAAACAATTTGTAATTATTTTATTGTTTTCATTATATAAAGCTAAGTTAATATTTTTTTTCAAAAAATAATCCCTGCCAAAGATTTTTTTGCATAAAATCTTGACATTTTTTTAAGGCACATCCACCCTTAAATTTTGGGTACTTCTGAAAAATTTCATAAAAAGGTGTGGGTTTATAGGTATGGGATCCTATTTTCTGAAGCGGTTGTTGTTGATTATTCCAACACTCTTGGGGATCATGGTTATTAATTTCATCATTATCCAGGCGGCTCCAGGGGGCCCCGTTGAGCAGATGATTGCAAAAATCAGAGGCCTTGACAATGATCCTATGGCCCGTTTATCAGGTGATAGCGCTGCAGGAATAGCTGTTCCCAGGGGTGGGGGAGAAGATTCCCGCGAAATCTACCGAGCAACTCAGGGTCTGGATCCTGAGCTCATCAAAGACATTGAAAAATTGTATGGGTTTGACAAGCCTCCTCTGGAGCGCTTTGTCTTAATGTTAAAAAATTATCTGTCCTTTGATTTTGGGGAAAGTTATTTTCGAGACAAACCCGTTTTAAACCTGATCCTTGAAAAAATGCCTGCCTCGTTGACCTTGGGCATTTGGACGACCCTGTTGGTTTACCTCATTTCCATTCCCTTAGGTATCCGCAAAGCAGTTCGTGACGGCACCCCTTTTGATGCCTGGACGAGCACCCTTATTGTGATAGGCTATGCCATCCCCAGTTTCTTGTTCGCCATTTTGTTGATTGTCTTGTTTGCGGGAGGAAGCTTTTGGTCTTTCTTCCCCCTCCGGGGTCTTGCATCGCCAGATTGGGAAACCATGGGCTGGTTTCAAAAATGCGTGGATTATCTCTGGCATATCACCCTTCCGGTAATGGCCCAGGTTATCAGCGGATTTGCAAGCCTGACACTGTTGACAAAAAACACCTTCCTTGAGGAACTCAACAAACAATACGTCATCACCGCAAGGTCTAAAGGCCTTACAGAACGAGCTGTGTTACTGAAACATATTTTTCGCAATGCCATGTTGATTGTGATTGCCGGGTTTCCTGCTGCAATTTTACACATCTTTTTTACCAGCTCATTGCTGATCGAGATTGTTTTTTCCTTAGATGGGCTGGGCCTTTTAAGCTTTGAGGCAGCTTTAACCAGGGACTATCCTGTTGTTTTTGGCAGCCTCTATATTTTTACCCTTCTTGGCTTATTGTTGCATATTTTAGGTGACTTGATGTATACATGGGTTGACCCAAGAATCCATTTTGGTGCGAGAACAGGATGAGCATGGTGTTGTCTCCCCTCACCCAACGACGATTGACCCAGTTTCGGAAAAATCGGCGAGCTTTTATTTCGTTGTGGCTTTTTTGCGGGCTTTTGTTTGCGGTCAGCATTGCGGAATTTTTATGCAACGATAAGCCTTTTTTGGTCGTGTATGATGGGCAGCCTCACTTTCCTATGTTCTTTTACTATCCTGAAAGCGCGTTTGACGGTGACTTCGAGACAGAGGCTGATTACCGAGATCCTTTCGTTCAAGAACTGGTTGAAAAAAAGGGAGGCTGGATGCTTTGGCCGCCTGTTCGTTATAACTATCATACAGTCAATCTTAATTTACCAACACCTGCCCCCTCTCCCCCCTCGATGGATAATTGGCTAGGCACGGATGATCATGGGCGTGACCTTTTAGCCAGGCTTGTCTATGGGTTTCGAACGTCGCTCTTTTTTGGCCTGATCTTAACGTTTTTCAGCAGTTTGATAGGGGTTTTGGTTGGCGCGAGCCAGGGCTATTTCGGTGGAAAAGTAGACCTTATTTTCCAGCGATTTATCGAAATTTGGTCTGGGCTACCCATCTTATTTTTATTGATGATTTTGGCAAGCTTTGTTCAACCTAACTTCGGGTGGCTTTTGGGGCTGATGCTTTTGTTCAGCTGGATGAGCTTGGTGGGTGTTGTACGAGCTGAATTCTTACGGGCTCGCAACTATGATTATGTCAAAGCAGCCCAGGTATTGGGGGTTCCTTCCTGGCGCATTATCTGGCGGCACATCTTGCCCAACGCCATGGTTGCAGCCCTAACGTTTTTGCCATTTTTGTTGAATCACGCCATTGCAACCCTTACATCCCTTGATTTTTTAGGGTTTGGGCTTCCCCTGGGCTCTGCTTCTTTAGGGGAGCTGTTGCAACAGGGGAAAAATAATCTCCATGCGCCATGGCTGGGGATCACAGCTTTTTTCAGCATTGCAAGCCTGTTGACCCTTGTAACGTTTATTGGGGAAGGGTTGCGGGATGCATTTGACCCCCGGAAAAACATCATGCCTGCCTCCACCCCAAGTAACTCAACTCTTCAACATGCCCCTGTCGGGCATTCATCTTGAAGGTAGCGCTTATGACGTCATCTGCTGTAAGCCCACGCCCTTTGCTGGAAATTCAAGATCTGTCCGTTTCTTTTGCTGTAGAAAACCAGCTGGTTGAAGCTGTGCGGAATGTTTCGTTTTCCCTGTCCCACGGCAAAACGTTAGCGCTGGTCGGAGAAAGCGGTTCAGGAAAATCCACCATTGCCCACGCCGTGCTTCGGCTATTGCCCTACCCTAAGGCTTTTCATCCTTCGGGAAAAATTTTTTTTGAAGACCAAGATCTGCTAACCGTACCAGATGCCGTACTTCGCACAATCCGTGGAAGGCGCATTGGGATGATCTTCCAAGAACCCATGACGGCTTTAAGCCCCCTGCACACCCTCTTTAAACAAATTGGGGAAAGCTTATGGGTGCACCAAAAGCTCAAAGGCCCTGCTTTGGAAGCTCGGATCCTAGAGCTCTTAGACCTCGTTGGATTTCCTGAGGGCAAAGACCGCTTAAAAGCTTACCCCCATCAGCTTTCTGGGGGGCAGCGCCAACGGGTGATGATCGCCATGGCCCTTGCTTGCGACCCTGATGTGCTGATCGCAGATGAGCCCACAACAGCGATGGATGTCACCCTCCAAGCAGAAATTTTAGAACAATTGAAGGCCATCCAACACCAGACAAAGATGGGTTTGCTGTTGATCACGCACCATTTGGGAGTTGTGCAGCGTATGGCGGACGAAGTCGTCGTGTTAGCAAAAGGCAGGGTCGTGGAAAGAGGCCTTCAAACATCGGTTTTTCAAAATCCTAACCATGCCTATACTAAACGCCTCTTAGCCAGCGCCCCTTCTGGAGACCCTGTTCCACTGGCTCCCGAAGCGCCTAGGCTGGCTTATGGAAAAGACCTTTCGGTTCGCTTTTCCCAGAAAAAAGGCTTGTGGTCTTCGAGCTGGAAACATGCGCTGCAAACTCTTTCTTTCCACATTTCAAAAGGAGAAACCCTAGGCATTGTGGGAGAGAGCGGCTCAGGCAAGACAACCCTCGCCATGGCGCTGCTTCGGATGCTTCCCTTCCAGGGGCAGTTTGTTTTTCAAGGACAACATTGGGAAGCTCTTTCGAGAAAAGTGGTGCAACGGCTCAGGCCCAACCTTCAGATGGTTTTTCAAGATCCTTTTGGCTCCCTGAATCCCCGCTTTTCTGTTCTTCAGATCATCGCAGAGGGGCTGGAGGTTCATCGCTTAACGCGCACCCCAAGAGAAAAAGAAGATCGTGTTTGCAAGGCATTGCAGGATGTAGGTTTAGATCCAGCAGATCGCCATCGCTATCCCCATGAATTTTCAGGAGGACAGCGCCAGCGCATCGCCCTGGCAAGGGCCCTGGTGCTTAACCCTGCTTTGATGATTTTGGATGAGCCCACCTCGGCTTTGGATCTTTCAATCCAGGCAGATATTTTGACACTCTTGAAAAAATTACAAACCCTTTACCAGCTTTCTTATCTTTTCATCAGCCATGATTTGGCTGTGATCCGGTCTATCAGCCATCGGGTCATCGTGATGCAAGAAGGAAGCGTTGTGGAGGAGGGCCCCACCCATGAGGTTTTTGAAAATCCCCAACACCCCTATACGCGCTCCCTTATGAAGGCTTCGCTAGCCTTTCATCTCTCTTCCCAAGATTCCCCCACAGGCCATGGCTGAGCTAAACCTCCCTCTTTTTTTTCGCCAAACTGCTTCGCCTGCGGCCACCGGGCAGCCATTTGAGCTTGCCTCCCCCTTCGAGCCCGCGGGGGATCAGCCCCAAGCCATCAAAGCTTTGTTGGAAGGCGTTGAAAGGGGGGAGAAGAACCAGGTGCTTTTAGGGGTTACAGGGTCTGGGAAAACGTTTACCGCAGCCCATATCATCCAAGCATCCCAGCGCCCCGCCTTAATTCTAGCGCCAAACAAAACCCTCGCAGCCCAGCTTTACGGGGAGATGAAGGGGTTCTTCCCCAACAATGCGGTGGAGTATTTCGTCTCCTACTATGACTATTACCAACCTGAGGCCTATGTGCCCCGCACGGATACCTACATTGAAAAAGAATCTTCTATCAATGAACAGATTGACCGCATGCGCCACAGTGCCACCCGTTCTTTGCTGGAACGGCGGGATGTCATCATTGTGGCAAGCGTTTCATGCATCTATGGTATTGGTGCGGTGGAATCCTATAGCCGAATGGTGTTGGAGCTGCGCCAGGGGGAGCAGGTTAAACGAGAAGCACTTTTCCAAGCCTTAGCCCAACTTCAATATAAGCGTAACGACCTGGTGCTTTACCGAGGGCATTTTCGAGCCAAGGGAGACGTGGTAGAAATTTTTCCTGCCCACTATGAAGACCGCGCATGGCGCCTCTCTTTTTTTGATGATGAGTTGGAGTCCCTCTGGGAGGTAGACCCCCTCACAGGGGAAAAAATCAAATCCCTTGAGCAGGTTGTGGTTTATCCCAACAGCCACTATGTCACACCAGGGCCAACCCTCCAACAGGCCATTGGTGCCATTCGCCACGATTTGCAACAGCGGCTTCAGGAGCTTGAGGCGGAGCAAAAACTTTTAGAAGCCCAGCGCTTACGAGAACGCACCACCTTTGATTTGGAGATGCTCTCTGCAACAGGTATGTGCGCAGGCATTGAAAATTACTCCCGCTATTTGACGGGCCGTAATCCAGGAGAGCCGCCGCCTACGCTGTTTGAATACCTTCCCCAAAACGCGCTTCTTATTGTGGATGAAAGCCACGTCAGCATTCCTCAGCTGGGCGGCATGTACCGCGGAGATGCGGCGCGCAAAAAAAATCTTGCGGAATATGGCTTTCGCCTTCCGTCTTGCGCTGACAACCGTCCCCTCAAATTTGAGGAATGGGA